>VFKT01000081.1 GCA_009885395.1 Deltaproteobacteria bacterium
ATAGGCGAAATAACGACAATCATTGATTACTACCGGACCAGATGGATTATCGAGATGTACTTCAAGGTTCTCAAGTCTGGTTGCGCGATTGAAAAGCTGCAACTGGAGACCGCGGATCGACTCAAGGTAATGCTCCGATCAACCTTTTGGACAGTCGGTCGGTCGTGACGCCGCCCAGCCTTGCGGCGGTGTCGGCGAGGACATCGATCGAGGAAGTCCGGTACGATTATTCCCTGAGCGGGAATTTTTTAGCGAGTGCGCGCGGCGTCAGCTCTTCCGGCGATGTCCCGCCTGCGTGCAGTCGTTCCACAACATGGGTCAGATAAGCCCGTGGCTCCACCTTGCATAGTCGGCAGCTCTCCATCACCGAGAACAGGGCCGCAGCATGCGGCGCTGCATCCTCGGATCCGATCAGCATCCAGTTCTTTCTCCCGACCACTATCATTCTGAAAGCGCGTTCGGCATCGTTGTTGTCCACAGGAAGATCTCCTGCGTCGGCATAAACGGTGAAGGACGTCCAGTTTTTTATGAGGAAGTCGATGCCCTTGCGCTGATCGGTCCCCTTGGGGTATTGATCGCTCGCTGGCTGGAGCAGCTCATGGATGATGGCCAATTGGGGCTTGGAGTACTCGTTGCGAATTTGCGTATAGACCGCAATGGCCTCCTGACCTTCCAGCCCCATCTTCTCGACCTGCTTCTTAGCTTTACGCTCCACGTCATAGAGTTTGCTGATCGCCGCGATGATCGGCCCGATCACCGGCTCCGCAGCGAATGGCTTGAGGTCGCGAAGTCCATGTGCCCAGCAATTCATTCTCACGATGCCGGCTTCCTCGAGCACCGTGTTGTAGAGGCTATAGCCGTCCGCCATCATGTTGACGAACCGGGTTGCCGAGCGGCCCTCATATTGGATAGCGCGCTCCCGTTCCCCTGGGGTCGGCTCCTTCAGCGGCAGGCCCAAGATCATCCGCAGCTCATTGGCGCCGCGGCCACCGACATGGAAGGTGACCTGACGTCCACCCAAGAGGGCCCACATGTAACGCCGGCCATCGTGCGTCGGCAGCGGCGTCTCGTCCACATGCGCCACCGTCTCGCGCAGCACCTGGTCGCGGATGGCTTGGGTGATGGGGGCAAGGAAGCCTGCGAACAGTTGCGCCAGATCCGACAGCGTCGAGTCGCTGAGGTCCGACCCCATCGCGCGCATGTCGTGCAGCACCCGGTAAAACGGCATGCCGCGCATGTATTTGCGCACCATCATCTCAATGATCATGGCATCGCTGTATTTGCAGCGTGGGACGATGCGCGCAGGGATCGGCGCGCGGGCCTTCACCTCATGGGTGTCCGATAGGCCCATGATCTCAATCGTGTGGACCAACCTGACCACACCGGCAGGCACATAGTGTTCCTGCTCTGAACGATCCCAACGCAGGGTGACCAGCGGCGTGCCGTCGGGGAGGCTGCGCAGCGCGGCGGGCACCAAGATGGGTACTTCCAGCAGCGGCAGCTGCGGATTGACGGGCTTGCGACCACCGCCGTTGACCGGCTTGGTCTTCCCATCGGCGCCCTTGCCCTTCTTCGCGTGCTTGATCGCAGCGCGCTGCAGGCGCTCCCGCTCAGCCCGTTCACGTTTCTCCTGCTTGTCTTCGGCCTCCTCGGCCGTGACGCCGGCGTCTACCGGCACCTTCAGCAGTTCCGGCTGCGCCTTGGTGCTGGTCTGGCCACTGAGCAGGGTGGTCAGGTAGGAGATGCGGGCTATCAGCGCCTTCCGCTCCTCCATCCACTCGGCCTTCTCCGACGCCAGAGATTCGTTCGTCCGCGAGATCGCCTCCAGCTTCACCCGCAGCGATTCCATCTCCTCCAGGAGAGCCGCCGCCGAGGCGGGTTCGTCGTCATAGGGCATCGTAGGGCTCCTGCGTACCAGTCCGGTCAGCTCCCGTTCTCAGAGCATGTCGCACAGGTTCGGCGTCGATCGGTGATTATCGACTCGATACCGTGGGAATCTCTGACGCATGATCGATTAACATGGGGCACATGTCGTATTAACATCGACCTGGCCTTTGCGGATCTGGTCAGACCGCGCATCCATTCCTGGAGGAAGCACGGCAGGCACCGTGCGGTGATGCCGTCGCAGCAGCACGCGCTCTCGCACCACGATGCCGTCCAGCAGCAGGTGCCATTCGACTTCGCTCAGCTCGAGCGTCGCGGGACGACCATCGCTGCGCTCCACGAGCGGAATCAAAAATCGGCCTTCGGCTAAACGCTTATTGCACAGCCAGTAGCCATCCCCGTCCCAACATAATGCTTTCAGGCTGGTCGAGCGCTTGCCCAGAAAAATGAAAATATCGCCACCGCTGGGGTTCTGCTGGAGTTGGGAGAGGACGATGCTTGCCAGGCCGTCCATGCCCTTGCGCATGTCCACCGGCTGGGCGCACAGGAAGAGACGTCTCGCGTTGACGCTGATCATGATCGCGCCCCTGACAGGTGCTGGATCAGCGCTCCCAGATCAGCAATGGTCAGCTCTGCCGTCGCCAGCGATCCGGCCAACGAGAGGCGAACCACGTGCGCAGCGGCAACAGGCGGGGGACGTCGTTGGAGCTCGATAAATGGCGGGTGAACTGGAGGCGGTCCGATCACCTGCCGCTGGGTCCGATTCAGACACGAACTCAGGGCGGATGGCAGGATGCCGTGTTCGTTGCACCAGGCCCGCTTGCTCAGACCACTTGCCTGCCATTGGCTCACCAGAGCACTGGCTTCTTGCAGCGTACGCTGGGGGCCGCGACCGCGGCCAGGGTGGGACGGATTGATCATCTAGGCTCTCCTTGGCCCGGATCATATGGACAGCGCTGACGTCTGTCCTCTCCGCTTCATCGGAGCAACACGGATTAACGCCAGAGCAACGTTTTGAGGAGAGGGCGATGCCGAACACGGTCCACGGCACGACTGTGACGACGACGTGCATCGCCCACTGCTACAGGGGCGGCGTCTTCAGAAGCGTGCTGTGGACCGTGTGGGAACGGACGTTCTTCACGAACGCCGAGC
>VFKT01000218.1 GCA_009885395.1 Deltaproteobacteria bacterium
CCGTCGAGCACCAGGATGCGACGGGCAAGAGCCTGCTCGAGTCGGGCGTGGGCTGCGAACTCGGTCATCGGGGTGACTTCCGGAAGGAAATCGGCTGCGGGCTGTCTTTGGCGAGCAAATGCACCGGATCACCCTAGCCAAGCGGCGCTGGCAGGGCATCCCGCGGCCGGGGCCGCGCTTCCGCAAGCGTGGAGAGGCAGGCTCCCCTTGGGAGGCGTCGGCCAGCCGCGCCGGCTTGCGCAGATGTCGAGTCGGCGCGAAGCCCCGCCGAGCAGGACCGGCTGGCAAACAATCACCATCGAGAAGACCCTTTCCCCCCGCCTCGCGGGTCCGGGTCGGATTCCGGGCCAGCGCCGACCGGTGCTCCGCGTGACGCCCTGTTTGTCGCGGCGGGTTGCTTCTCGGGGCTCCCGGCGTCGCCAGGCAGACTTGAGTGCAGACCGAGCCCTCAGTGTCGGCAACTCAGGGTTGTCTGCTGCCGCTGGAAGCTGCATTCCGTGCTTGCGAAAGCTTGCGTCGCACACCAGCCGCGCACGGCAGCCTGGGTGTCGCCAAAGGTCAGGCTTGCGGTGATCGGCGCATCAACCGGCACGACCGGGAAGGTGCCCGCTTTTCCGGTCATGGTGATCCAGAGTGGCGATGCCGGGTCGGAAGGATCGAGGCTCTGGATCTGGAATTTCGAGATCCCGCCGAAGGGCCGCGGGCTGCGGTCCTGCCAGATGATCCGCGAGATCTGGGTGCGCCAGCCGCGTGCCGTAGCCGCAGTGAAAGCCCCAGGCGGCAGGGTGAGATCGACGCGGCGGACGCCGCTTTGCGAGTCGATCACGAACCGTGCGCCGGTTTCAGCCATGCGCAGCGAGGAGAAAGAGACCCCTGCCGGGAGGTGCGCCGAGCCGGTCAAGGTGAGCGTGTCGTCCCCTGCGACCGGATCAAGTCCAATTTTAGTCAGGCGCAGGCGCCAAGCTCCGGGAGCCGGCTCTATGATGTCGGCGGCCGTGGTGCAGGGATCCTCCGCGTCGCATTCGCCGTCGCCATCGGCATCAGCTTCGCCGGTGTCTACGGGGCAGGCAAAAGTCTCCCCATCGCAGACCTCTGAAACATCGCAGGCCGTCGCAGCGTCGCGGCAGACCGTCCATTGCGCTTTCGGTTGGTGCACGCATTGCCTGGCGCCGTCGCAGGTACCCGTGCTGCAGGTCCAACCGTCGTCATCGCAGGATATACCAGGGGCTTCGAAGGCGTCGGCGGGGCAAGCTGCTGCCGCTCCGTTGCAGGTCTCCTCCAAATCGCATTCGTTGCTCGCCATCCGGCAGACCCGGCCGTCCGAGACAAAGGCCTCGGTTGGGCAGGCGGGCGCCAAGCCGGTGCAAATCTCCGCCTCGTCGCAGGGCCCCGAGGTCGGGCGACAAATCTCTCCGGCATTGTCAGGGGCATGCTCGCAGACACCATTTCCGTCGCAGCGATCCTTCGAGCAGATCTCGCCATCGTCCGCGCACGGGGACCCGGCCATGGCCCACGAATCGGCCGGGCAGATCCCGGTGTCAGCCGCGCAGTCTTCGGGAAGATCACATTCGTTGGCTGCCGGCCGGCAGAGGGTGTCGGTCGGCTCGATCGTGCAACTCGCTGAGCAGCAATCACCGCTGCTGCCATTGCCGTCGTCACAATCTTCGCCCGCTTGAAGGATGCCGTTGCCACAATCGTTCACAGTGCAGATGCGCAGGCCCCAATCGATGAGCCAGCCGGTGTCAATAGCGGCGGCATCGACCACGGTCAGCGTCCAGGTACCGCCGCCTGGTCGTCCGGCGAAGATGGACAAGGGTAGGTTTGGGAGGTGCGCCTGGCCGTCGGTCGGTGGGCAGGGGATGGTCGAGGTCGCGGAATCGTCGAGGTCCAGGTTGAAATTATCAGCGGAGCCGCAAATATGGCTGATGACCCGCTGGCTTGTGCCGTCGGGGCCAGTGAGAGTGAACCGCAGATCCCCCATCCAGGTATGGGTGCCGTTCAACTCGACGAGGCTTACGCTACCCACGCGGCCGCTCGAGGCAACGCTGAGCGACGAGGTGACGCTGCCGAGATCGGGAATGGCTTCGGGGAGATCGAGAGGGTCCGCTGTCGTCACTGTACAACCACTGTTTTCTAACGTGCAGGTGGCGGTGCAACCGTCGCCATCGACCCGAGCACCATCGTCGCAAGTCTCGGGCGGGTCGATCGTGCCGTTCCCGCAGAGGGTCGATTGGCGGCAGACCTCAAGGCTCACCGACTCAAGCCGCCCGACATCGAGTGAGGCCAGATCGTCGATCGTAAGCGTCCAGCTACCCGCCGCAGATGTGCCGGCGAATTGGGCAAGCGCCTGCTGCGGACGGTGGAGGCCACCGTCGGTGAGCGGACACGGGATTACAGTCGTAGCCTCATCCGAGAGGCCGAGAAAAAAATCATCTTCGCCGCCGCACGCTCGGTCGATCAAGTTTACGCTCTGACCAGAGGGCGAGGAGAGCGTGAACCGCAAGTCCTTGACGTAGGTGTGGGTGCCGCGGAGGCCGAGAACGCGGACGTGTGAGACCGGGCCGTCACCTGCCACCGCCAGCGACAGGTTCGTCGTGGCCGTGTCGCGGATGTCGATCGGCAGGCCGGTGCCCCGCGTCAGCGAGCATCCCGGCGAAAGTGAGCAATCGCTTTCGCAGCCGTCGCCGCCCACCACGCCACCGTCGTCGCAGGCCTCGCCCGCCGACACCACCCCATTGCCGCACGCGGTCGCGCTGCAGTTCGAGTCGCAACCGTCCCCGTCGGTGGTGTTGCCGTCGTCACAGGTCTCGCTGTCCTCGACCTGGCCGTCTCCGCAAACCGATGGCGGTGGGCAGACCTCTCCCCCCATTTCGACGGCGTCGAGCGCATTTTTTACCTGCGTGCAGTCGGCGCCGATGATGCCGGATGTGCCGATCAGGTCGGTGCAGGACTGGCGGAAAGCGTCGTAGGCGTCGTTGAAGTTGGAATTCGTCGTCAGGTAATTCGCCAGCGCCCGATAGGCGATCTTCCCGGCCTTCGTGAGCCCGATCCCGGTGACGGTGATGCCGTTGTAGCTGCCACCGTCCGCGAGCAGGGCGTAGGCGTGGTTGGGGACGCCGCTGTTGGAATGGACGCCCCCCTGATCGTTCGAGGAATCACAGCTTTCGTAGCAACCAAATCTGGAGTCGCTGACTTTGGCCGGGTCGTTGTGCGCGTTTGGGTTCATCATGTTGCGGAACGCACCGATGAGGGGAATGTCTTCGCCGATCTGCCAGCGCGTCTGGGCGGTATCGGTGCCACCGGCGTTGCCAAGGTCGACCGTCTCGCCAAACATATCGGAGAAAGATTCATTCAGGGCGCCAGGCTGGAGGCAGTAAATGAGGTTGGCGGTGCGCTCGGTGACGGCGTGCGTGAGTTCGTGCGCATCGACATCGTCCGCGGCTGCGAAACCTTCGCCGTAGACCATTTGGATGCCATCCCAGAAGGCATTGGCGTAGGGGCAGCCGCCCTCGCAAAAATGCACGGTGGAGATCAGAGCGGCACCCTGGCCATCAAAGCTGTCGCGGCCGTGTTCGTTGAAGAAATAGCTCCAGGTATCGCCGGAGTAGTTGTAGGCGGCATCGGCATCCTTGTCGCCGGTTGCAGCAGCGCCCTCGGCGCGGACCAATGTGCCGGGCAGGTTCGAGCTATTGAGGGAAGAATAGACCCGGCGGTTCCTGCCGCTCGTCAACTGGCTCAAGTGGAGGGCGACCGAGCCGTCTATCGCGTCCACCCAGACGAATTCGCGTAAACCCGGCGCGCGGGCTTCGACAAACCAGGCCAGCCTCGTTTCTGCCGAAAGGCGACCGAGCACGAAGCCGACGTTCAGCAATTCGAGTCGCGACTTGCCGAGCTTGGCGTCGGGGAAGCCGAGCTTGCCTCCGACAAAGCTCTTGACGATGGCGCGTGCTTGCTGGCGCGACAGGCGCGGCACGAGATCGACTTTCGCGGTATCGGGGACGGTACGGGCATGGACGGCGACGACGGTCCCATCCTTGATGTGGATGGTGAGCCCCGCCGTGGCGATTGGGATGCCGGCCTGCTCTTGATGAAGGCGGAGGTGGGAGATGCCGACCAGGTCGGGCGGCGAGGCCTCATCGATAGCAATCTCGTTTTCGGCGGTGATTCCGACGGCCCGGCCGCCGGTGACGAGAAAGGCAGAGAGCACGTCTACCGCCGGCGCTGTTTTGGGGAGCGCGAAGCGCATCGGGCGGTCGGGTGCCGTCGTGATGAAAGTGGCCAGCCCGGTTGCCTTGGAGCGCCGCAGGCTGAGAGCGGCGCCGCTCGAGCGTTCGAGCGCGCGCACCGCCGGTAGGACCTCGGCGTCGCGAGGTGCCGCTTGCGCCGCGCGCGTCGAACCGAACAGCGACGCGACGATGAGTGCCGTCGACAGGAGCAGTTTTGCCGGGTTGACGCGGGGCCACGACGGGCATTTCTCATGCTCTGATGGTCCCGCTCGTGAGTGGGATCTTGCCGCGCCTTCGGGGCGGTCCCACGAACGGCGTTTTCCAAGCCCTGATGGAGGGAGGAGGGGCTGCGTCGATAGCATGCGTCTCGGGGCGGGGTTCGCTGGCATTCCTCAAAGATACAGATATCCCGACTGCGATCAAAAAGGCAAGACTGAAATATGCGGGCCAGTGCCGCCGTACCTTGGGCGAGAGCCGTGCCCACGGGGCCAACCGACGCCGCGATTCGGCCTCAGGACCGCGCGAGCCGCGCCCCGCTGCCGTCGACTGCGACTCAGGCGTGCAGGCGAGGCGTATCGAGCAGGGCGGCGACCTCGTCGGCGTGGTCGCGCAACTCCGTCAAGGTCGATTCGTAGGCATAGTGCAGGATACGCGCCCGGGCCTCGAAGCTCATCGGCCCATGGACGAAGAGGAGTGGCTCGCTGCGACTTGGCTCGATGAGCGCGATTTCCACCTCGGGATGGTCCTGCCGGGCCGCACGAAGGGCGTGTTCGAGCCGGTCGCGGCCCATGATCCGCAGCGCCTGGTCGCTGACGAAGGTGATGCCCATATCGGCGATGCCACAAGCCTTGCCTGTGGCCAGCGAGCGGATCGAACTCCGCTCGGGGCCAGCGTCGAAGGGAACCATCGGGTTGATCACGAGCAACCGCGTCGCACCGCGGTCGATGGCGACGTCAAGGTGGCAAACCCCACCCATGCAGCCATCGACGAAGCTGCGATTGCCGATTTTCCACGGCTGGAAAAATGCGGGAATGGCGCAGGACGCGACGACCGCTTCGCTGATCGGCACATCGGCCCATTCGGGGTCGCCGAAAACCACCCGTTTGGCCTGATCGAGGTCGATCGCTGGCACATAGAGCTTATGCTCGAGATCGTGGAAGGCGTTGCCCATGCCCTGATCAACCAGCACGTTGCGCAGGTAGCCTTCGAGAGGTTCGAGCGAGAAGCAACCCGAGGGCAGGAGTTCCTGTAGTACGTCGGCCAGATCAAGGAGGGAGAACGAGAGGCCCTCGCGGCGGAAGGCATTCAGCACGCCCGTCATGCGCCGGGTCGCGTCCCAGGTGGTCTGGAGAAAGCCGCGCAAATCAAATCGATAGATGTCAGAGCGTTGGAAATTGAAGTTGGTCTTGCGCTCGTTGAGAATGTCGTCGCGCAGCCGAAGCGGCGAGATGCCACCGGCCACCAACGAAGCGATGATCGCGCCCGCGCTGACCCCGACGTAGATATCAAAGGCCCGGCGGCAGAAGCCCTCGCCGAAGACCTCTTCGAGAGCGGCGAGACAACCGGCCTCGTAAGCGGCGCCGCTGATGCCGCCACCGCCAAGCACCAAGGCCGTCCGCGGCCGCGAGGGTATTGCTGGCGCGTAGCCGCCTGGGGCGCCGTTTAGGCGATTTTCGGGCGTTTTGAGGTGGACCATCGGGGAAGACTTCCTCCCCGAACATCGGCTTGCCCCGGATCTTGCTTAACAACCAAACTCCGAGCGGCAGGATCGCGGCCCGGCTTCCTCCGGGCATCGGCTGCCTGGATGAGCCGGGAGCACCTGTCTGGTATCGGGTCCGCCATGAATTCCGATACCCGCGCCGGCCTGGCGCCGAAGTCCACAGACCGCACTTTTTACGCTCTGAATGCGGTTCTTTCGACCGCCGCGCTGTCCTTTCTCGCGTATATTCTGCTCCTGCGCGAAGCCGACCCGGCCGGGGGCATCGACCTCCGTTTCCTGCCTGCCGTCAATGCCACCCTCAACGGCAGTGCGGCCGTGCTGCTCGCGGCGGGCTGGTTTGCCATCCGCTCACGCCAGATCCGCCTGCACCGGGCCCTTATGGTGGCGGCTTTCGTGGCCTCGGCATTGTTTCTTGTTTGCTATCTGGTCTACCATTGGGTGCATGGCGATACCCGCTACGGCGGCGAGGGCTTGCTGCGGATCGTCTACTTCACGGTGCTGATCAGCCATATCGTGCTTTCGATCGCCGTCGTGCCAGGCGCCTTGACCGCTTTTTATCTGGCGTGGCGGCGCCAGTTCAAGCGACACGCACGGGTGACGCGCATCCTCTTGCCGATCTGGCTTTACGTCTCGGTGACGGGGGTTTTGATTTTTGCGATGTTGCGCGCCGCTGGAGCAGCGGCCGGATGAAGGCGACCACAATCGTCCATCGGGTGGCGTTCCACGAGACCGATGCGATGGGCATCGTGCACCACTCAAACTATGTGCGTTATCTCGAAGTCGCCCGGGTGCATTGGATGGACGAGCACGACCGGCCCTACCGGGATTACGTCGAGGCCGAGCATCATTTTGCGACCACCCGGCTCGATTTGCGCTACCACCGCGCCGCCGCCTTCGACGAACTGCTCAACGTGCAGACCTGGCTCGAATGGGTACGCGGGGTCTCGTTGGCGATGGCGTACGAGGTGACGCGCGGCGGCGATCGCATCCTGAGCGGTTCGAGCGAGCACGCGCTGGTCGATCTCGGGGGCCGGCTCTCCCGGATCCCGCCCGAGAGGCGGAGTGCGTTGCGGGCGCTGGCGCGAACGGAAGGGCCCGGCGGGCGGCGCCGGACCGACAGGGAGGACCGGGGTGGCTCCGGGTCCAGCGGCGGCTCCGCGCCGGCGACTTCTGTTCTTCTTCCCACGGGCTCAGAATGAGGCTGGACAGCACCGGCCGTCTCGTGATCAAATTGTGTCCCGAAGCGCTCGGTCAGCCTGGGTGAGTTCATCAGGAGGAAACGCCATGTCACGATTTGTCTCTCTTCAGACGGTAAGCTCGCCCGCTATCCTCTCATCAAACCGGAGCGGGCTCATCCTGGCCGCAACAATTTTTGCCCTGCTGCTTGGCAGTCGTGGCCCCGTCTGGGCACACGAGCCGGGAACGATTGCGATTGCGCTTGCCAAAGCGGCGGACAGCGGCCCCCTCAGCTTCCTTCCTGACCTAAGGGGCAAGGGTGATACGCGACTCGACTACACCATCAAGAATGATGATCCCGAGGTAGACGCGATTATCGTCTTTCCCGCCTGTTCCTTCGAGGGCGACGGGCAGAAGCGCGAGCAGGTCTTCCAGGTGGAGAACCTCGCTGCCGTTCTCGCAGGGACCGAAAAAGCGGTACCCGTGCAGCCCGATGCTCAGTGGGGTCTTTGTCAACTCACAAAAAGTGAGCTGCCTGGGGTGTATCTGTTGCGACGTGGACAGACGTTGCGCCTGCAGATGGCGCTCGATTTTCTGCCAGGCGCCTTAGTGGGGGTTTCCGATCCGGGTAAGTCCCATCTGAGCGTGGCCGTTCATTCGTATTTCGACATGTTCGCGATCGACCCGGACGATACGTCGGCGCTAGCCGAGGCACTGCTCCTGTCTTCGCGGCCCAAGGCCGGCGTGATCGGTGCCTACCTGAAAAAGATTTCGGCTGGTCGTCGCGGCGATGCCCGGCAGTGGTTTTCGGTTTTCTACGCGATCACCCCCGACTTGCGCGCGACGACCGGAGTGTTCCGGCGGACCACCTACGAGGATCTTTTCCACCCGGCCAGTCTGGCCGACGATCCGGCCCTCGCGACCGGCCTCGAAGCGCAGGAAGTGGTCGACGCCGCGCAGGTCTTTGCCCTCGAGGACTATAAAGAGCCGAAGAGAATCATCCCTGATTCGGGCCTCATCTACGATCCAGACCACTCCAGTGTGCTTCAAATCGATTCCTCAAGTGCCGGGCCCGACGGCGGTCAGGTTTGCGTTGAGGAGCGACCCGATTGTGTTCTATATCCGACACTTTGCCAGTCTGGCGGCGGCAGCATCAGCCAGGGCCCATCACCGGGGATCGCAGGCTCGTCGGCGCAGAGCGCCAGCGCATCGCCCCGTGGAACTGCCTATGGAATCAGCGGGCAGTTCTCCGTGAAATGGACCGACCACGCCCTTCATCCCGGATGGGGCTGGCGCGCCGTTGCTTATTGGAACAACGCCGGCACCTGGACCGAACTCGCCAGCGACTGGGTGCAGTGGGACGGCAGTTACGTCCTCAACGTGAGTTATCCGGGCTACTCGGGCCAGAACCTGCGGGTTCAATTCCGTGCCTACAACGCATTCTTTGAGCCACGCACACAGGCTAACAATCTTTTCCGCTGGAAGAATTCAGACAAGACTAATATCTCAACCAATCACGATGAAGGGCATCACTACGCGGATTGTGACGGTGGCGCCGCCAACGGTCTCGGCGAGATGTACTTCGGCGGCTACCTGCTCTGGTCAGATATGTCTTGGAGAGGCGACATCAGCCCGCTGCGTGCCAATCCGCTGCACGTGTATTTCCCGAACACCTGGTATAACTGCGGCACCGTCGGCGGCTCCCCCTGGAGCTGCGCCATGTGGAACGGTGATGTCTGGCTGATCGCCGCGCACGGTGTCCAGAACGACGTCGTGCAGCATGAGTTCGCCCACCAGGTGCATTACGAATTCTGGAACAACAACTTTCCGACCGGGGCCTGTCTGTCTCACAACATCTGTACGTCTTATAATGAAGGGCTCGCCCTGACCGAGGGCTACGCCGACTTCGTCCCGGCATGGATTGGTTGCAACCGTGGCGACGCGAGTTGCACGGCTAGCAATGGGACCGAGATGGAGACCAACGCCTGCGGCAGTGCCACCAATAAAAACAACCGCGAATGGTATGTCGCCCAGACGTTTCACGACCTCTGGGATAGCCACGCCGACGGCGACGACGTGCTCTGGTACGTCAATGAAGGTTCGCCCCATAAGCTTTTCCTCAGCAACGGTCTGGCGGCCGGAGGCAGTTGTGGAGGCGGCGCCGGCGCCGTCTCGCGCGGCATGGACGACTACCAGAACATCTACCGCAACAACTGCAGCGCAGGCCACCAAGGCTATATCGACGATATTTTCGAGCAGAACCTGAATTGAGGTTGACGCTTGCGTGGCTGGGGGGCTCGATGGCTTGGCGACAGAATCAGGCGGAGCAGGCGCGCTCTGGCTGCGGGAGGATAGGGGATGAGAGCCGAGCCGGTTGGCCGTCTAGCCGTGCGTCATCTTCATCTGCTCCCCCGATTTGAGTTTGCCGCCGGCGTCGATCCAGCCCTTGAAGACAGCCGGCGCGTCGCGTTTGGGGTTGTAGACGTCCTCTTCCGAGGACCAGAGGCCGCCGCCGGCGTAGGTCAGGCGCGACCAGTTGGGAAAACGAAAGGGCGTGCCGTCGGGCTTGAACGGTGCCGGAAACTCGTTCCAGACCTCCCAGACGACAGCGCCCCTATCCTCGTCGATCACCGACCAGCCCTCCGGGAAGGTCATGGTCGGGAAGGGGGCCATGACGCCAACGATCCAGTTCTTGATGACTTCGCGGCCGTGCATTTCGCCATAGGCGTGCTCGATATACTGCGCGTCCTCGGTGAAAAGTGCTGCCCAGCTGGACCAGTCGCCGCTGCACGAGGCCTCGTCACGCACTTTTTTGTAATGCTCAAAGGCTTTCCGCAATTCGTCGCGCGAGAATCTCTTCATCCCGGTATCCTCCGATCGTCTCGGGTGGGCTATCATGATCTGTCCGGTTTCGGGAGTCGCGCGATCGCCGCCTCTGCGGGATGATGCTGCTGCTGCAGACCCGTTGGGGCTTGAGCGGCGGAAATCGGTGCCAGGATGCCACGCAGTTGACAGCGGCGGCTGCGGCGGCAATGAGCATGGCCGCATGACTGAGCTCGTTACCCCGATCCCTATCGCTGCCACATCGTGTCCGTGGGACGGGGTGCGCTCGCTGGGTGGGCCGCCCAACGTCAAATGGTGCGAAGAAACGCTTTGCGCCTGGGCGGCCGAGCCTGCCAATACCTGGTCGAATCTCGCCTATTTCGTGGTGGCCCTGATTCTTTGGAGGATGGCGCGGCGCGAGCCCGGCCAAACGCTGCAGTTCTTCGCCCCAGCGGTGTTCCTGGTCGGACTCGGTTCGATCGTCTACCACGCCTCGGTCGCTTTCGTCACGCAGGTTGGCGATTTCGCCGGCATGTACGTCTTCTTCATGTTGCTGGTCGTGCTCAACGGCGTGCGGCTTGGGGTGGTGTCGGCGCCCTCCACCTTCGCCTGGCTCTGGAGCCTGGTCGCACTCTTCACGGTACTTACGGTCGTCGTGGCGAAGGCGACCGCCTTCCCGGTGCAGGGTATCATCGGTATTCTAATTCTTGTCGTGTTGCTTACCGAAGCGTTGGCCAGTCGGCGGGAAGGCGGCACGACCGCGCATGGTCAGCTTTTCGCGGGATTGGCCTTGATGGCGATTGCAGGCGTTTTCTCAGGCGCCGATGTGTCCCGCACCTGGTGTGATCCTACCGGCCATTTCTGGCAGGGGCACGCCATCTGGCATGTGTTTTCGGCGCTGGGGATGATCCCGACCTATCTCCACTACCGCCAGTTCCGGCACCAATTTGTCTGAGCGCAGCGCCGCCCCGAGTGTCGTGCGTCAGACCTCGCTGGCGACGTCGAAGCGTTGCATATAGGCGGCGAAGGCCGCGCGTTGCTCGTCGAGATTCAGGCCCGTATCGCTGAAAGAATAGCGGTGCCCCCCGTGCGCCCCGTGCTTCTGGGCGGCGAGATGCGTATCGATGCGCCGAGCGAAGTCTTCGCGGAACGGCTGCCCCCAGTCGGCGTAGAGGCGCCGCACGGTGCCGACCGGGTCGCGTACCAGATCCAGGTAGCGCACGTCTTTCACACGATCGGCAGGAATCAGGCCCCGGTCGAGCTGTTGCAGCACACGCTGGAGCAGGAAGCTGAAACCAAAGGCGATTTGAGCAACCCGCGAGGGGTAGTCGACGTGGTCTGAGCGCATCCGTTGCAGCGTCCCCATCAGATTTCCGAGCGAGCCGATGACGCGCAGCGGATCTCGATGCGTCACGACGACGCGAGCGTCGGGGTATTCGGCGAAGAGGTTTGGCAGATGGGCCAGGTGGCTTGGCGCCTTCAGCACCCAGCGGCCCGGATGTCGATATTGCAGGAGTTGCAGCATCCGGCGGTGGTACGCGTAGGCGGGTGTCAAATCCGTCGTCCCGTTCCAGATGGCGTAACTCGGGATGTTGAACTCGCCGACGAACATATCGCTACGGAATTCGTGGGCGAAAATATAGATGCACTCGGTTGGCATATCGGCTGCCAGATCGTGCATTTGCGGAAACGCCGCATCGGCTTCCGCCATCACCGTGATCTCACGCCGCACCTGCTCGATCCGGGGATCCGTTTTGTAGCTCGCTGTTTCTGGCGGCGGACACGAATACATCAGTTCCCATTGCATCGGGACCCGGTTCTCGGGATCGAGGGCGAGAAGATCGTGCAGCAGCGTCGTGCCGCTGCGCCCAAGGCCGGTGATGAAGATGGGCGCGTCGATCCGTTCGTCCGAAATCGCCAGATGCTGCCGGCGTGCTGCTTCCATCTGCAAGCGGTTCTGCAGGATGCGCTGGATCTCGGCGCGGGCGAGGATCCGCCCGACCAGGGTGAGGCGGGCTTCTTTTTCCAGCGCATCGAGCAAGGTAGCCAGTCCGCTGCGGAAGCCGTCATTTCCAAAATCAGAGACAGCGGTGTTGCGGACCGCCGCCGCGAGCAGATCCTCGAGGTCGAGCGGCACCAGCGAACGCCCGTCGTCACCGAGGTTTGCCCCCAGCCCGTTGAAGGCATCGACCCATGTCGGTCGGGATTGCGGTTGCCAAGCCATTGCCGGTCTTTCCTCTTGGCTCAGCGAGCGAGTGCGGCGAGAGTGGTCAGCTCGCTGGTCGGGATCGGCGCGTTGGGCGCCAGCACCCAGCGCAAGAGCATCTGACCTGTCAGGCGTCCGCCGGTATCAAGCCAGTTTGGTACGCCCGGATCCTCGGCGGCAATCACGATGTGCCAGGTGCCGTCCTCGTTGCACGTGGCACGGCCGTTGTTGGTGCAGGTGCTGGCGAAACGGTAATCGTAGGATTCGGCCCAGGGGTTCACCAGCACCAGCCCCCAATAACAGAAGGCGCGTTTCGGCGGCCTGATCTTGATCTTGAGAGCCTGCCCCGGTTCGAGTTGGAAGCGTGCGCCCATATAGGCCATATCGGTATCGCAATGGGTATCGACTTCGGCCTCCTGTGCTTCCACGTGGGCGCTGCCGGGAGCGCCGTGGAAAGCATTGACGCTGGAGGCTGAGCCGGCCCACATCGCGATGCAGGTCCGTACCACGAAAAGCATGAAGCTTGCGGCCAGTTCGAGCTTGGCGATGAAATCGTCCGGCATCAGCCGGGGTGGCTCGATGGGCGGGCCCAGCCGCTCCATGTGTAGCCGGGCCGGGCGTTGCCGACCCTTGTCGATAAAGGTTTCGCGGATCGCCAGGTGCTGGGTGCGGGGTTCGAGCTTGATCCAGTTGCCGGGATGCGGCGTGGCGCTGATGATGATCTCGAAATCGCCGTTGGCGGCCAGTTCGAACTGGTCGATATGAGCCTGGGTGAGGGTGCCTGTGGGCTCGCTGCCGGCCGATCCCCAATGGAAGATATCGGTGCCGAAAGTGAAGCCGACATAGGGGGCCTCGCCGCGGTTGCCGGAAAGCCGATAGGTTTCGGCAGCGTCGAGCACGCAAAAATGGTAGTTCAGGTCGGGGTTGTCGACGATGAATTTGCGGTACGCGTCCTGCTGCAGGAAGAGTACCGGATGCAGCGGATCGTTTTTTTCGACCACCCAATCGAGTGCGATCGAGGCGATGCGGGTCGCCCAGCGGAAGCCTTCTGCCCAATCCTGTGGCGAACCGGGGTGCTGGGCGGCAACGATCAGCGAGGCGACTTCGCGTTGGGCGTCGAGCCAATGTTGGTGGGCCTGCGAGAGCCTTGCGGTTGAATCCATGGTGGCAACAGAGCAATTTGCGTTGCCTCGGGCAAATCCCGGAGCGCGGCAGCGGCGCGTCACGCGGGTGGGTGTGGTGGTCGGCGTGCAGAGCGCCGGGATGCGCGCCCTCAGGAGGGTGGGACTGAAGGAGATATATGCGGCTGTAGATCTGGGCGCAGCTTGATCAGCGAGGCCGGCCCTCAGCCCGGGCGAGGCAGCAGCGCGTCGCCGAGCGGATCGCACGCGACGCGATCCGCGCTCGAATCATCGAGCACGGCGTCAACGATACGCCGCGCGGCCTCTTCGGGCGAGGTGGTGAGGGATTCGACCGACTGTCGTCCCGCTTGGAAATCGTGGGCGAGACCGGCGTAGCCTTCGATCGTCGCCCCCTCGGGCAGGTGGGCTGAGCCCGCCAGCATATCGGTCGCGATCGGGCCGGGCAGCACCTCGAGGACGCGGATCCCAAACGGCGCCACCTCGGCACGCAGGGATTCGCCAAGCGCTGCAACCGCAGCCTTGCTGGCTCGGTAAAGCCCATAAAAAGGAACGCCCATCAATAACGAGGACGAGGTGATGTTGCAGATCACGCCGCCACCGCTGGCACGAAGCACGGGCAAGGCGCGGCGCGTCACTTCGAAGAGCCCAAAGACGTTGGTTTCGAAGGTTTTTCGCCAGTCCGTCAACGATTGTGCTTCGACCGGCAGCATCGCGGTGTCGACGCCGGCGTTGTTGATGAGCACGCGCAGTCCGTCGGGGATGGCGATTGTCTCGGGTCGGTCAACATCAAGTCGCAGCAGCCGAAGTCGACCGCCACTCGCAGCCGCCAGGCCCGGCAGCGCGCCGCCCGCCCCGGGATCGCGCATGGTCGCAACGACCTCGAAGCCACGCCCGGCCAACTCAAGGGCAAGCGCTCGCCCCAGGCCGCGGCTGGCTCCCGTCACGAGGGCCAGGCCCTCGGGTTTCATTGGCGAGGCCCCTTCGTCACCGGGATCGCAAACGGCTCCGGCCTCGCGGTCGCACTGATCGCTCGGTCCATTCGCGGGACTCCTCCGTCACTGGGACCGCAGACGTGCGCGGCCTCGTGGTCGCACGGATCGCGGGGCTCATTCGCCGTTAGCGGGACGGTGCCTGCCGCTTTCACGCGCAATCGCCTTTGAGCACGAGGCGCAGATCTTCGGCCAGGGCGCGCAGCCGTTCGCCTTCTCCCCCGCCGATGCCGGCAAGACCCGGGATGACCCGCCCGACGAGATGTGCCTCGGCTTCGGCTGGCGCGTTGCGCCGAGTGATGGCTTCGACTTCCCAGGCGCGCAACGCCAAGGCTTTGTTTGTCGAGGCGCCCTTGCCGGGGCCGTGCTCGAGCGCCGAGCGCAGCGCCGCGGCGAGTTCGAAGCCGCGCAGGCGCGGCTGACTGCGTTCGTCGAAGCCGAGGCCTGAGACCTCCTCACCGAAGAGGCGACCCTTCACCCGGACCGGTCCAGTCCAATATTCGATCGGAAAGCGGTGCGCTGGGGCTTCGACAAGCACTTCCGATTCCAGGTCGAGCTCCCATTCAGGTACGACCAGGCGATAGCGACGCGGGAACCAGCGGGGACCTTCGGTGAGCATCATGGGGGCGCGCACGATGCCGGGACTGCGTACGAAGTCTGGAATTCGTAGATCGACGCGATGGGTCGCGCGCAGTTCGTGCGTCGGTCCGGGGCCCTGCGCCGAGAGCCCGGTCCAGGGCACGATCGCGTTGTCGCGGTCGCGCTGGAACTGATGGAAGCAGCTCATATCCCAGCCCGAATCGAGCTGGATCACGCGCCATTCGTTGCGGTAGCGTGCGACGTCGGTGCCCTGGTGTTTTGTAAAATCATCGACTGCCCATTGGCGATCGATCCAGCCGATTTCACCGCGCACCTCTTCGTCAAACACTGGCGCGTCGCCGCCGGTTGCACCCGGCCAGGCGACGCGTCCGCGCATCGAGAGGCCGCTTTGAAAATACGAGAAGGTGCGCGGTTCGCCGAGGAACATCATCTCGCCATCCAGCAATCGGCCGCCAATTGGTGCGGGGGGGCGATTGGAGTCGATATCAAGTTCAAGCGCCATCGGAGAGCCGTGGTGATCGACGCCCTCGAGTTCGAGGTGCCAGGCAAACGGCAGCAGGGCGCCGCTCGAATCGCGACGGTTTTCCCAGCGGCAGCGGCCGGGTGTGCCGCGGTAGTCAAGTGCGAGGTGATCGTCGGCGGTGCGCAGTTTGCCCGCTGCTTCGCCGGGCGCGTGGGGGTGGTCGAAATCGGTGAAGGTGCCGTAATGGCCGGTCGCGCAATCGAAGAGGGCGAAGGAGAGGAAGCTGAAGCGCAAGGCACCGGCGAGCAGGCGGGCGTCGGTGACCACCGCCATGAAGGCGAGTTCGCGATCGGTCGAGACGCCGCGCAGGAAGCCGTCGACGAAATAGGTCTGGACGCCGAGCTTGCGGCTGTCCCCATCGCAGTCGGGGAAGGTGAACCAGCTGGGGTCGCCCCAATCGGGGAGGAAGGGGTAGCGGAGCTTGCCGGGAGTTTTTGGCGACATTGGGATCCCGCTATCTCATGCCCTGCGCTGCGGCCAGCGGGTGGTGTGTGATGATGCAGCCGGCAGAAGAAGGAGGCCCCGATGGCAACGACCGTGCTGCGTCGCTCTAATCTCGATGAGGCCGGCTGCGGCCTCAAGCTCGGAGTCGAGGGGAAAAGCAGCGCCTCGGTCGAGCCCGACGTGAACGATCCCTGGTCGCAAGGCAGCGCCATGGTGACGCCCAACGTGCGGGCCAGGCTGCGGGCCATTTGCGAGCGCGGTGGCCGGTGACGCTCTCCCTCAGTCGAATGCCTCGTCTGAGATATCCCACCAGAGCTCGCATTGGGCACGCCGGAAACCAGAGACCTCCCGGATCGGTGCGTCGAATTCAAGCCGCAGATCGGTCGAATCCCGCCAGCGCGGCCACAACAGCGCGCCGTCGAGGTTCGGATCGCCCGCGGCGGCAAAGCGCGACCAGTAGCGCTGCATGGCGGTGGCAAGAACCCCGTCCTCGGGCGTGGGTGGGCTGACCGAGCCGAAGACGTAAGCGATCTCGGCGCCATGGGTGGCCTTCAGGAAGGAGATCGCGGGGATCGGGATCGGTCTCGCAAAATTATAGAGGTACACGGGAATGCCGGCCAAGGCGGCGCGGCGGCCGGTATCGAAGGTTCCGCAGACCAGGCCGGAATCGCCCATGGTGCGAATATAGGCGTCAGCAGGCGAATCGAAATCCGCAGGCGGGTAGAGGGCTGCGATCTCGTCAGCCCGGTCGCCCCATTGCGCTCTCAGGGCGGCGAGGTACTGCTCGGGCGTCTCCAGTGGTGGCAAGCCGCCGGTCAGCGCGAAGAGGGTGCCTTCGTCGGCGTTGGAGCCCAGCAGATAGGGCACCTTTGCGATGGCGCCGCGATCAAAAAGGGCACGTGGCTGGTCGGGCAGGACGCCACCATCGACGGTCGGGCCGAAGCCGCCGGAGTGCAGGAGAAGATCAGCCGTCGGCACCGAGCGCAGGCAGGCGAGGGGATTCGCTGCGGACGCACAGCCCACTTCGCCGAGCAGCGTGTCGGTTCGGGCCTCACCATCGGCCAGTGTGGAATTATGGTAGGTGCAGCCGCCGCTCTGGCTGATGGCGCGATGAAAGAGCCCGCGGCTTCCCGGTGCGGCCATGTGGTAGCAGACGTCGAACGAGCCCGCGCTCTCACCGAAGATGGTGACGTTGTCGGGGTCGCCGCCGAAGGGCGCGATATTGTCGCGTACCCATTTTAGGGCGAGGCGTTGATCGAGAAGGGCCTGGTTGCCTGAGAAGGGGTACTGCTTGTCCGCTGCGGCGAGTGCCGGGTGGCTCAGGAAGCCGAAGATTCCAAGTCGATAATTGATACTGACCACGATCACGTTGTGCTGCTCGGCCAGTATTTGGCCGTCGTAGAAGAGTCCGCCGATGCCGAGCGGCACCAGGTCGGCGGCCGAACCGGCGGTGTTGCCACCCCCATGGAACCAGACCATGACGGGAAGCGGGGTTGTGGGGGCCGGCTCGGGTGTCCAGACGTTGAGATAGAGGCAGTCTTCGTTCTCGGAGTAGTCGGCGGTGATGCTGTCGTTTTGCGCGCAGGCTGCACTCATGGTGCTGGCATCGCGGGTGCCGCTCCAGGGCAAAGCCGGTAGCGGCGGCTGCCAACGAAGTTCGCCGAGCGGCGGACGGGCGAACGGAATGCCGAAGAAATGGCGCGCCCCACCCATGGCGACACCCTGCAGATCGCCGTCGGCGAGTTCGAGCCGAGTACCCGACTGGATGGGGTCCGGGACCTCGTCGCTGCCGCAGGCAGCGACCAGCGCCAATGCCGCCGCGCTCAAAACCCCTCGTGCAAATCGCGATCGCAGCGAAAAGACCTGTTCCACGTTGTAGCGTGCGTTCATGCCGGTTCTCCAGTCGTTTGGGGACGTGCGTTTAATTTTCTCACGGAAGTTTAGTTTTTTCGGGGGGCGCGGCTTCTGCCAGAGGCAGTCTCGGATCGCCGCGCCATCAGGAGCACTCTCGCCCCTCTTTCCCAGCCTGCCGGTCCTGCGCCGGTGGCGCAACCGCGCGCCTCCGGCTTGGTCGCGGCGGGTAGAAGGGCCGGGGCGACCAGGCCGAGCCTCAGCCGACGATCGTCTGCACCTCGAGGAAGGCTTCGACACCCTCGGGGCCGCATTCGCGGCCGATCCCCGAGGCCTTGAAGCCACCGAAAGGTTGCTTGAGATCCATCGTTGCGAGCGCGTTCACGCCCAGCGTGCCGGTGCGCACGCGGCGTGCCAGATCGAGCCCATGTTCGCGGTCGGCAGTCCAGACCGAGCCGGAGAGGCCGTAGTCGGAATCATTGGCGATCCGCACCGCATCAACTTCGTTGTCGTAGGGAATGACCACGAGCACCGGCCCGAAAACCTCTTCGCGGGCGATCCGCATTTTATTATCTACGTCGGCGAAGAGCGTGGGCTCGACGAACCAGCCGCGCGGCAGACCCGCCGGTCGCCCGCCGCCCACCACCACCCGGGCCCCCTCGTCGCGGCCGATGCCGATATAACCGAGAACGCGCTCGCGCTGGCGCTCGGCAACCAGCGGACCCACCATGGTTGCGGCATCGGACGGATCGCCCACCTTGAGGCCCCCGACCTGTTCGGCGAGCGCATTGACGATTTCGGCGTAGCGCTTGCGCGGCGCCAGCAGGCGGGTCTGCGATAGGCAGGCCTGGCCGTTGTTCATGATCGCGTTGGGCATCAAAAGCGGGAGTGCCGCCGACAGATCGACGTCCTCCAATAAAATAGCTGCGGATTTGCCTCCAAGCTCGAGCGTGCATCGTTTCAACAATTCACCGCAGATCGCACCGATCCGCCGGCCGGCGGCCGTGCTGCCGGTGAAGGAGACCTTATCCACGCCCCCGTGGCGGACCAGCAACTCGCCGCTTTCGCGTCCCGCCGGAAGGATGCTCACCACGCCAGGCGGCAGCTCGATCGCCTCGAGCACTTCCGCCAGCAGGATTGCGTCAAGAGGAGTCTCTGGGGCTGGCTTCAAGATCATTGGCGCGCCGGCAACCATCGCGGCGCCGAGCTTCATCACACTGATGAAAAGCGGCACATTCCATGGGATGATCCCCGCCGCGACACCGACCGGCAGACGTCGCACCAAAGTTGGCCCGAGTAGACCCGGGCGGGCCTCTTCAAGCTCGATCCGGTCGGCGATCTCGGCAAAGCCGTCGAGCACCATGATGGCCGCACCGACCTGGCCCATCAGGCTGAAGCTCGCCGGGGCGCCCATCTCGCGCGTGATGATGTCGGCGAAGTCCTGCATTCGGGTGGCGATGGCCTCTGATAAGGCCCGGACCTTCTGGCCGCGCTCGCGGGCCGAGAGCCGTGGCCAAGGCCCCTGGTCCATGGCGTGGCGGGCGGCCTGCACAGCCCGCTCGATATCCTCTTCGCCCGCTTCGGGTACGCGCGCGATTACCTGCTCCGTGACCGGCGAGATGACGTCGATTGTTCGCGTGCTTGCCGGCGAGACCCATTGGCCACCGATCCAGAGTTGATTATGAATTTCCATGCTTGTAGCTTTCTAAGTGGTTGTCGATCTGATGCTTGCCCGGACTTGAAAAACGGGCGGCTGTCGCAGGCGGGTCAGGGCGCCTGCCAGGTCGGCTGGACTGATCTCGTCTGAAACGATGGCGCGTCCGAGTTCGGGCACCAGAATGAAGCGGATCGCCCCGTCGAGAAATTTCTTGTCGTGGCCGAGGCTCTCAAGTACTGCGGCATCGGGGACGTCGTCGCTTAGAGTCAAGGGCAGTCCGAAGGAAGCCAGCGCAGCGAGAACCCGATGGCTTTGCGCCGGATCGAGCCCGGCATGACGTTCCGAGAGGTCAAGCGCGGCGCGCAGCCCGAGGCTTATGGCTTCGCCATGCATCAGTCGGCCGTAACCGGCGGCGGTCTCAATGGCGTGCCCGATTGTATGGCCAAAGTTCAGGTGTGCACGGGCACCATTTGTTTCGAGTTCATCTTCTTCGACGACGCGCGCCTTGATCGCGACGTTGCGATGGATCAGCGGCGCCACACCCGAGCGCGACCGCACCCCATCAAGGGTAGCCAGCATCGCGGGATCGCGGATCGCGGCGTGTTTGATGATTTCGGCAAAGCCCTCGGCCCATTCGCGCTCCGGCAGCGTGAGCAGAGTGTCGGCATCGGCCAGCACCAGCGAGGGCTGGTGGAAGGCACCGACCAGGTTCTTGCCCTCGGGCAGGTTGACGGCAGTCTTGCCGCCGATCGAGCTGTCCACCTGCGCGACCACGGTCGTTGGCACCTGCACGACCGGCACGCCGCGCTGGAAAATCGCCGCGGCAAAGCCGGCAAGGTCACCGACCACGCCGCCGCCAAGGGCGACCAGGCACGAGGAGCGGTCAAGCCCGGCAGTCAGCATCCGGCGACAGATGGTTTCGACCCCAGCCATGCTCTTGCTGGCCTCGCCCGCCGCCACCACGATGCGCTCGACGATGAAATCTGCGTGCTCCAATGAAGCCTGCGCGGCATCGCCGAAGAGCCGATCGACGTTCGTGTCGGTCACGAGGGCGGCGCGGCGAGCGCGGAGCATCCGGCGTGAACGTGCGCCGAGTTCGGCCAGAATGCCGTTGCCGACGACCACCTCGGAGGTTCGGTCGCCGAGGTGAATTGTCACCGGCTCAAACGCGGCCATGCGCAGCGCCTAGCAGGCCCCGGTGGAATGGCCCAGATCAGAGGCCGCGGCTTCGACAGACCTGGTGTACGCACCGACCGGCGGTTGCTGCAGCCATGCCTGCGACAGAAAGTCATCCACGAAAATCACGACGGCTTCGGGTTCTTGGCAAGCTCTGCCTTGGCCCACGCGTAGTCCGCCTTGCCGTTGGGTGAGCGCTGCACCTGGCCGACAAACACCACGGATCGAGGCGCCTTGTATCCCGCCAACTCGGTCCGACACGCAGCAGCGAGTTGCTCCAGTGTCGCCGAATGACCTGGACGGAGTTGCACGATCGCCGCAACTTCCTGCCCGAAGCGCTCGTGCGGCCGCCCGCAAACGATCGCGTCGGCCACCGCCGGATGGTGCTTGAGCGCCTGCTCGACCTCTTCGGCGAATACCTTTTCGCCACCTGTATTGATCGTGGTCGAATCGCGTCCCAGCACCTCGATGGAGCCGTCGGAGCGCAGCCGTGCGCGGTCGCCTGGGATCGAATAGCGAATTTTATTTACGACGGGGAAGGTGCGAGCCGTTTTCTCGGGATCACCGAGATAACCGAGCGGCACGCGGCCGGTCTGGGCGAGCCAGCCGATCTCGTCGCCGGCGATATCGATCTGGCGGGCGAGATCTTCGGAGAGCACGCAAGCGCCCGGCTCCGGGTTGAACGTGCCGGTGGTGGCGGGCGTACCGGCACGGCTTTCGCGTTGAGCTTGCCGACCGGTTTCCGAAGAGCCGACAGTATCCGAGATGCGGGCCCCAGCGGGAAGGAAACGCAGCAACGCCTCCTTCGAACGAACGCCCAGCACCGCGCCGCCGTTGCCGAGTACCTTGACGCTTGAGAGATCCCAGGGCGTCTTCTCGAGTTCGTCGAGCAGCGGGCGGGCGAAGGCATCCCCGATGATGAGCACGACGTTGATCCGCTCGCGCTCGATCGTGCGCAGGATCGAAACCGCGTCCAGCCTTTGCGTCTCATCCTGAATGACCACGGTATGGCCGGCGAGCAGGGCGTCGAAAGCCGTCCAATGCGCGGCATGCATGAAGGGTGCGGTCGGCAGGAAGCGCAGGCCGCCCCGGAGGGCCCGTTCGGTGACGGTTGTGATCGAATCGATCTCGCGGCCGTCGCGCAGGCGGCCGCCCATTGCCGCGACGTAGATGTCAGCTTGACGCCAGAGGACGCCCTTGGGCTGCCCCGTCGTGCCGCCGGTATAGAGGATGTAGAGATCGTCGGCGGTCCGTTGCACCGCGGGTGTGGCCGCGCTCGCGACACGCAGGGCGTCTTCGTAGTCGAGCGCACCCTCCAGCAACGCTTCGCCCGAATCGTCCTCGACTTGCAGCAGGACCTGCAGATCCGGGAGCTGTGAACGGATCGCGGCAACGACGGGTGCAAAGCTCGAGTGGTAGACCAGCGCGCGCGCACGGCAATCAAGCAGCAAGGATTTCAGCTCGCTGCCGGTATATCTGTAGTTTACGTTGATCGGAGCGAGACGGCCGGCAAAGGCGGCGAGCATGCTCTCAAGATACTCGGGTCCGTTGTAGAGGAAGAGGGCGACGTGGTCCTGGCCCGATTCAAAGGGCTGTAGACCGGCGCGCTCCTGGCGTGCACCGAGGCCGAGCCCGAGCAGGCTATTGGCCAGTCGGCGAACCCTTTGCTGCACGTCGGCATAGGAGAGGCGGCGATCGCGCCAAACCAGGCATTCGCGCTCGGGTACGGCATCGGCAACGGCTTCGAAGAGATCGGCGAGATTGGCGTCCACCAGAGACGTTTGCGGATTCGAGCGGCTTGCCGCAAGTGCGACCGCCCTGTCGCGGGCTGGCCGCGACGGGCAGCATGATCTGGCACAAGCCGTAGGTGCCGGCGTTGCCGCGACCGCCCTCTTGCCGACTGGCGCGTCGCGTCAGCCGCAATGCCTTGCCGGCCCGGTGAGCCTTGCGTAACCAACGGCGCATTCGCGGTCCGCACCCGCCCAATCCGGGCGCGCCCCGGCCGCGTTCATCCCAGCAGAGGAGGCACCGAAAATGGCGATCAATCCAAATGCCGTAGGCGAAAAAGGCAGTCAGAGCCGCAGGTCATGGACCTCGAAGGATGCGATGCTCTACGCGCTCGGCGTCGGCGCCGGCACAAGCGATCTCGCGTTTACGACCGAGAACTCAAAGGACATCGCGCAGAAGGTGCTGCCGACGATGGCGGTCGTCCTTGGCGGCGGCGGCGCGCCCTTCGACAAACTCGGCACGTTCAACCCAGCCCTCCTCGTGCACGGCGAAGAGGGCATCGAATTGTTCGGCGAAATTCCGGTCGAAGGCGAGATCGAGAGCGTCGGTCGCATCAAGGCGATCTGGGACAAGGGTGCCGGCAAGGGCGCCGTGGTCGAAATCGAATCCGAGTCGATCGACGTCAAGACCGGCAAGCCGATATTCAAGGTCTTCATGTCACTCTTTCTGCGTGGCGAGGGTGGTTTTGGCGGCGAGCGTGGGACGTCGGTGAAATTCGAGGTGCCGTCGCGCGCCCCCGACCATGCCGTGACCTATACGACGCGGGAAGATCAGGCGCTGCTCTACCGGCTCTCGGGCGATACCAATCCGCTGCATTCGGACCCGTCGTTCGCCAAGCTCGCCGGCTTCGATCGGCCGATTCTGCACGGCCTCTGCACCTATGGCTTCACCGGCCGTGCACTCCTGAGCGCGCTTTGCGGCGGCGATTCGTCGCGTTTCAAATCCATGTACGGACGCTTCTCGAAGCCCGTCATGCCGGGCGATGTGCTCACGGTCTCGATGTGGGTGGATGGCAAGACGTCCGCCTTTCAGACCAAAAACCAGAATGGCGAGGTAGTGCTTGACCACGGCCGCGTGGCGTTCGCCTAGAGTTGACGGTGGGCGGTGCCGTGGGGCACCGCCGGTTGGTGGCGGGCATGTCCCACCACGATGGCGGTCCCGCCAGGAATCAGGCGGGGAAGCGGCGCCGGTAGGCTTCGATCACAATCTCGGCGGCCGCGTCGAGGCCGAGCGTCTCGGTGTTCACGACCACATCGTAGAGCGATGGATCCAGGTAGAAGACGTTGAAATCCTGACGGAGGAAGCGTTCGCGTTGGTCGTCCTGCCGCACCAGCCGTCGCGCCGCCTCGCGCGCATCAAGGCCGTGGCGTGCGCCGTACCATTCGGCCCGCGCGTGGGCCGAGGCGACAACGAGGACGCGCAGGCAACGGTCGGCAGGCAGGATGTAGGGCGCGCCGCGTCCGACGATTACCGCATGGCCCCGCTGGCCGAGCGTGGTGACGATCTGAACGACGTCTTTCAAATAATCGCTCTCGGTGAACTGACGGTGGCTGAAGCTGTCGACCAGATGACGCTGGATGGACGTCTCGGCATGTTCATCCATGCCTTCGACCAGGCTCAATTTGACGCCTTCCTCCTTGGCGATCTGCTCGACGATCTCCCGGCCGAACATGCCGTAGCCGAGTTGCTTGGAAAGACGTTGCCCAAGCGTGGTCCCGCCCGCCGAGGGCATGCGTCCGATCGCGATGCAGGGCGAGGCGACTTCTTGCGACTTGCCGCGTGAGGCTTCCCAGCGTTGGACTTGTTGATCGACGAGTTGTGCGATGCTCTGGACGGCCATTTTTCGGATCCTTCGTTCCTTGCGGGCAACCACTCGCAAATCAAATCAGCGTGCGGCGAAGCTAGCAGAGGTCGGTCGCTCACGCATCCGCAATGGCCCGGGCCGGACCTGCCTTGGGGTGCTCGCCAGCCCTGTGCTAGGTCGACGGCATGGCAGCATCCACATTACGGATCGGAGTTGTCCCGGTGACTCCATTCGAGCAAAACTGTTCGATCCTGCGCTGCGAGCGTACCGGTCGGGGGGCGGTCGTTGATCCGGGCGGCGATATCGACCGGATTGTCGATGGCCTGCAGCAGATGGACGTCGCGCTCGAGAAGATCCTGATCACGCACGGCCATATTGACCATGCCGGAGCGACCCGGGCGCTGGCCGACCGCTTCGGGGTGCCGATTGAGGGGCCACACCCCGACGACCTCTTCCTGATCCAGGATTTGCCGGTGCATGGAAGGATGTTTGGCCTCGATAGCGCCCAATCCTTCGAGCCCGATCGCTGGCTGCAGGACGGTGAAACGGTGACGGTCGGTGAACATCGCTTCGAGGTTCGTCATTGTCCCGGTCATACGCCGGGCCATATCGTGTTCTATTCACCGGAAGCGGGCGTGGCGATTGTCGGTGATGTTATCTTTGATGGTTCGATCGGCCGCACCGATCTGCCACGCGGCAATCACGCGCAATTGATGCAGTCGATCCACGACAAGCTGCTTTCGCTCGACGACCAGACCGGCTTTGTGCCCGGCCATGGTCCCACCTCGACGATCGGCGTGCAGCGCCGCACTAACCCGTTTCTTGTCGGCGAGTTTCGTTGAATCGGGGTTGCCGGCGGAACACGATCGTCGTTCGGCGCGACCCGATTTACGGCCTTGCTGCAGCCGGCGGCGGCGCGATTCCCGTCCGCGTCAAGAGCGTGACACTCTCGAGATGGTGGGTCTGGGGGAAGAGATCGATCGGGACGACTTGGGCTAGCGTGTAATCCACGGACAGGGCGCGCAGGTCGCGGGCCAGCGTCGCCGGGTTGCAGGAGACATAAACAAGGCGTGACGGCGCGAGGCGAAGCAGCGGCTCGACGGCTTCGGCAGCCCCACTTCGAGGCGGATCAAGGACCACCAGGTCGAAATGTTTGCCCGATGGCGGTGCCGCATCGGCCCAGGCGCGCAGCACCCGGCCGACATCGCCCTGCTCGAATTCGGCGTTGGTGAAGCCGAGACGGCGCGCGCTGTTCTGCCCGCTCTGCACGGCGCTTTGGCTGTGTTCGACGACGTGCACGGAGCCCGCCCGCCGGGCGATCGGTAGCGCAAAATTCCCCGCCCCGCCGTAGAGGTCGGCAACCACGTCGCTGCGCGACGGCGCCCCCAGTTGCAGCACCGTTTCGATCAACACGCGATTGCCGGCATCGTTCACCTGGGTGAAATCACCAGCCCGCACCTCGATGCCAAGGTCGCGCTCGAGCGGCACCTGGATCCGATCGTCACCCAGCGCATGACGAAAACCGCGACCGTGCAGGACCAATGCGCTCAGTCGTGGGTTGGCTCGCAGGAAAGCATCGCTTGCGGCCAGATCCTGCTCGACCAGGGCGCCGTCGCATTGGCCCACGAGGGCGATCCGGTCACCGTCGCCGACGCTTGCGACTTCGATCCGGCTCAAACGTGTCCGCAGCCCGGCAACCCAGCCGCCTGCCAGCGCGATACCGCCCTCCAGAGCCGGGGCGGCAATCAGGCATTCGTCGATTGCCACGAGCCTGTGGCTGCCCGCGGCGTGAAAACCAACCTGACGATCGTGAACCCGCAAGCTCAGCCGGCGCCGGTAGCCGAACCCCGACGACGGCTGGAGCAGCGCTTCCACCGGCGGCTCGATGAAGCCGCCCACCCGAACCAGGGTTTCGCGAAGATTATTTTGCTTGGCCTGCGCTTGAGCTTGTGGTGTGACGTGCTGCCAGGGGCAACCGCCGCAATCCGGTAGCCAGCGGCAGGGCGCTTCGTGTCGGGCAGGCCCGGCCTCGACCAAAGCCACGAGATCCGAGAAACAATGATTGCCACGTTCCTCGCGCGGCCTGAAATCAATCTCGTCTCCCGGCGCCGCATTGCGCACGAAATGGACTTTGCCCTCGTGTCGGATAATGGCGTGCGGGCCATAGCTCAGGGCCGTGACCCGTCCGCGCAAAATTTCCGGGTTGGCCGGGGTGGTGGTCGCCGCCCGCTTGCTCACTCGGTTCGAGTGGTCCAGAGATCGGTCGAAATCGGCTTAAGGAAGGGCTCGAAGGTAGCGTCACCGGCCAGCGTGGCCTGCAGGAAGGGCATGACCCAACGCCGGACGCGCTCGTGGGCTTCATCCTGCGTCAGCGTGCGGGGCGGATCGCAGTCGGGCGAGGGAAAACAGAGGTCCGAGAAGGCAAAATGCCCGGTACGCAGAATCGTCACCTCGAGTTTGGGCGCGTTGCTGCGATCGAAAGCTTCCCCGATCCGCTGGTTGCTGACTGTCGCATCGATCTCGCCGAGCAGCGTCAGTGAAGGCATGGTAAGGGCTGAAGTTGTTGTTGTGGCGGCGGCCATCGGGATGGCGACATCAATCCGAAAATCCTGCTCGGCGACGAGGTAGGTCGTGAGCCCACCGAAGGAGTGGCCGGTCATTGCAATCCGGTCGGGATCGAGGACGCCCTCCAGCAAGGCCCCTGACGTTTCGCCGAGCGCCAGCGCCGCATCGAGAGCAAAGATCATGTCGTTGGGGCGTTCGACGAAGGACCGAGCCTGCGCGTCCGCCATCCCGCACGCCGGGTACTCGGCGAGGGTGTTGCCGGGATGAGGCGGGGCGACGACCACGAAGCCGTGCGTTGCGAGCCAGGGCAGAAGAAAACGGCTCTGACCAGGGTAGCCACACGAGCCGTGCGAGAAGAGCACGATCGGGAAGGGGCCTGCGTTGCGCTCGGGAGCGGCGTCGACGACGCCACCTAAATCGGCCCGACGCTCGCCGGAACCGCGTGGTGCCGGGTACCAGATCGGGGTCTCAAGAACGCGCTCTTCCCCAGGAACAGCGCTGGATTCGCGCACCAGACGGACCACCTGCAGGCCTGGATCAAAGGGGCCTTCGTTGCGGGCGTCGATGCAGGTGCCGGCGGTCCATTCGACCGCGCCCGTGTCCTCGCAAACCGCAGGCGGCGGGCTCTCACTCCCGCCAGTTCCGCCGCAGGCAGCGAGCAGGGTGGAGGCGAGGAGCGTGAACAACTGGCGCTTTGAATGCATGGTTCACGCTCGCATGTGTCCGCCGGGCCGTCGAGGCCCGGACTGGCGTTCGGTCGATCGGGAGGCCTCATCGTCCCGGCGGACTGGCGGACGCCCCGGCCAAGCGCCATGCTCCCACCCTGATGAACGCGCGCCGACGCTTCCGCCCCTGGCTTGCCGCCGCTCTCCTCGCGGCGGGCTGCATCGCCCAAAAGCCGCCTCCGCCGCAGGCGACACCCAAGCCCCGGCCCACGCTGCCCGCCTTCACCGGGCGGTGCATTTTCATCAACACGATTCGCGATTGGAAGGCCGTCGATCCCTTCCATGTGCTGGTGCAGACCCGTGCCCGTGGCTGGCAATGGGAGGTGGTGCTCGAGCGGCGCTGCAACAACATCTTGTTTGCCGAGCAGATGGCCTGGCTCGGCGAGTTAAATCAGATTTGTGATTACCGTCGCGACTCGATCGCCGTGCAGGGCGACCGTTGCATGATCGCGGCGATCCATCCCTGGGCGCCCAACCCGGAGCCGATTGCGCCGCCGGCCAAACCCGCGGCGGCACCGAGGCCGGGACCCACCCCGACTCCCTAGCCAGGTTTGGACCACCAGGCTCGGAGGTCGAGCGGCCGAGCTGCCGAAACGGCCAGCGATACCCGGGCAATGGATCGACCCCGGCGTAGTCAGTCTTTAAATGGCGTAATGAGCAGGCCTGCCAACGATTGTCGTGACGGGGCATCGAAGCCTTCGAGGCCAAACCGGATCGCACGCGGATCGTCGCGCAGCCGAAAGCTCCGGAAGAGCCGGTCCCAGACCGAGAGCAGGGCCGAGTAATCGGAGTTGGTTTCGATCGCCATTCGCGAATGATGCACTTTATGCATGGCGGGCGTCACAACCAAGACCCGAAACAGCCGATCGATCGACGGCGGCAGCATGAGGTTGGAGTGATGCCATTGCACCACCGCGAGCAGCACGGTTTCATAGGCCAGCAATTCGAGGAATTCGAGACCAAGCAGCGCGATCAAAGGCAAGCGCAGTAGCGAGGAGAGCACGATCTCGCCCGGATGGAAGCGGTTGGCTGTGGTGGCATCCATTTCCGAATCGGAATGGTGCATGCGGTGGAAGCGCCAGAGCAGGGGGATTCGATGGTTCAAGCGGTGCCACCCGTAGGTCCAGGCATCAAAGAGCAGAAGTGCCGCTGCCGTACCGACTCCGGGCATATTTTCCACGCGATGCGCGAGGCCAAAGGCGTTGATCGAGCTCCAGTCCGCCGTGGCTTTCCATGCGGTCGCGAAGAGGAGTGCTGTGAGAATTGCGTTTGAGCTGCCAAGCGCAATGTTCCGAAAGCCGTGCGCGAATCGTACCCGAACCGAAGCGAAGAGTGGCTTGGCGGGGCGGGCGCTCTCAAAGGCGAGCAGCGCGGCAAGCCAGAGAACGCTCGCCAGTCCTCGCCAGCGCATCAGTTCCGCAACACCCGGCATCGAGTCGCTCATCCGGAGGCAGATCTCGGCAAAGCAGCGTCCCCTGCGAGAGTGACGAGGTCGAGGGCGTCGCCGAGGACCTCTTTTGCCGCATCGGCAACGTGACGATGGTGGGTGAAGACGATCACCTGCGTGGTCTTTGAAAGCTCTCCGAGGCAGGCAAGGGCAGCCCGGCCCCGTTCGTCGTCGAAATGGACCAGCAGGTCGTCGGCCACGACTGGAACACGAACTCCGCGTGCGACGTGATCCTCGATTGCGGCCAGTCGTAGAGCGAAGAAGAGCTGATCGCGTGTGCCATCGCTGAGTTGGTCGAGGCCTTGTGGCAAACCTTCTTTCGTTCGGGCGAGAAGACGGCGTGTATTCGAGGCGTCGGTCTCCGGAACGAGGCCGATATAATGGCCGAGCGTGAGCTGACCGAGGAACCAGGCTGCGCGTTTCAGTTGTTCCGGTTGGTTGCGCTGGCACTCTGCTTCGAGCGCGCCTTGAAGCAGCAATGCCGTGGTCTGAAGCTCGAGCCACTCGGCCGCGCCGCGTGCCGCCGTGGTTCGGCTGCGGTCCACGGCGGCCGCCTGCTCGGCGGTGTCGGTGGTTGATTCCAGAGCCCGGTAATCGTGTTCGGCCCCGGTCCGTGTCGCCAGGCAGGTCTCCTGTTCCGCTTCAAGGATGGCGGTCAGGCTCTCAAGGTCGGCGAGTTTGATGGCGACGGCATCGGGGTGCTGGCCCGCCGCTTCCTCGCGGACCGTATCGAGGCCGAGGCCAGGCGCGTGCAGTCGGATCTCGTTTTCGAGTTCGAGCCGGCGAGTCTGCAACCCGGCAGCGGTCGCGATCTGCGAGAGGATTCGCTGGGCCGCGGCGTCGTCGTCGGCGCCGAGCGTGGTTCGCAAGCGGGTCTGCTCCCGGTCTAGATCGCTGAGCCCGCTGCGCTCGCGCTCCAGTTCGCCCTGCTGCTCGCCGGCATCCTTCGAGCGGAGCTTGCGTCGGGTCCGCAGGTCACGCGCGGCTTTCAATGCGTGTTCGAGCTGTTCGGTCAGAGCGAAGCCGTCGCCGGGTGCGGCCCCCTGGGAAGCGACGAGCCCGGGGTCGGCATGTTCGGCAACGCGGCGGGCTTCGTTCTCGAAATCGGCGATATCGGCCTCGATGCTGCCCACCCGCTCTGCGGTCTGTTCAAAGCTCTGCAGTGTCCGCGCGAGTTTGTCGAACAGGTCGAGCATGGTATCGGCTTCGGCAGCCGTGGCATCGGCCGCGCAGCCGAGACGCTCCATCGCCTGGGCGCGCTTGATAGCGGCACTGGCGAGGGCGCGTTCGGCTTCCTCGAGCCCCTGTGCCCGCAGGCGCTCCTCGGTATGAAATGTTGTCTGGTCTTTGAGCAGCAGGCGATGCGTCGTCGCCAGATCGCGTTTTTCGTCGAGGCATCGCCTGGCGGCTGCCAGCACGACGTCGATTGCGTCCGCTGGGTCGGGCGGGATGGTCAGCCCGTTCGCGAGACCGATGCGGCCGAGCAGGTCGCCGAGCTCGCGGGTCCAGCCGATAACGCGTCTCGCCAAATCAGTCTGCCGTGCCTCGGCCTCGACCACGTCGGCGAGACCGAGCACGATCTGGTTCTGCTCGCGGACCCAGCGCTCCATGACGGAGGGCGGTCCGGCGATGGGGACGACCCCGGCCGGTGCCCATCGCTCGACCCATTTCTGGGCAAGACGAGAGGCCTCCTCTTTGAGAGTGGCGAGGGTCTGGCGGGCGCGTGCCTGGTCGCCCTGGAGGGTGGACTGTTCCTGCTGGAGGGAACGGCGGCGTTCCACTTCGTCGGCGTGAGAGAGCTGGTCGTCGGCAATTCCGTCGGCTGAGCGCAGGCGGCGCTCGAATTCTCCGGCGAGTTGCGGCGAATCGAAATCGGCCAAGGGGTCGCCAAGGAACCGGGCATCGAGTGGAAGATTTTCAAGATGACGGCGGCGCAGGATGGCCCATGCCCGATCGCGTTCCGACCGGACTTCGGCGAGGCGCTCGGGGGCAGGGACCTGTCCGGCCTCGAAGGTGGCGAGGTTGCGTTCGATTTCGCGCAGTCGGCGCTCGCTGCCGGCTTGTTCGCCATCGAGTTGATCCTGGCCTTGCTGGTTCTTCCGGCGCAGTTCGTCGGCATGCCTGATTTCTTCGGCTGAAGGGATGTCCAAGCCGGCAAGTTCGTCGAGGGAACCGCCGAAGCCAACAAGGAGGAGCCGCCTTGATTCGAGCTTGGCGCGAATGGCGGATGTCTCTGTCGAGATACGGCGCAATTCGATGGAAGGCGAGGCGGAGGTGACGCGGTTGACGATTTCCTCAAGGGCACCGGCGTCGGTCGCGGGCGCCGCCATCGTCAAGCGATTTCCAATCTCATCAAGCCGGTGGCGTGTTTCGAGAAGCGCCTCCCTCGCTTGATCTCTCCGGACGTCCAGTTTCCGAAACTCGGCGACCGTCTCGCCGACGCCGCTGCGAGCCGGTTCGGGAGGCAGCCGGGCGACGAGCGCCGCCGGATTCTCGTCGGCCGCCGGCCAGCCGAGTTGGCGACAGAGGTCGCGCAAGGTTTCGCGGACCTTTCGCAACTCTTCCTTGCGTCGAGGCAGATCCTCCCTGGCCTTGCGGGCGGCCCCGAAGCGGCGCACCAGCCGGTCGATATCGAGTTCCGCGTCGAGCAGGCCCAGCGGAAGCTCGAGCCGGAGCAACTCGTCGCCGGTTCGTTGGAGCGAGTCTTCCAGCTGGCCGAGGCGATCCTGTGCTTTGCGTCGGAGAATCTGGAGTTCCTCGAAGCGAAGCGGAGTTCCCTCGCTCAGCTCGGGCAGGCCGTCCAGGCTGCGCAATTCCTCCTCGATCTCGGTCAGCCGCGCCAGCGGCGGCACCGTGTGTCGAATACGTTCGAGTCGCTTGATCTGGGCGCGGTGGTTGGCGAGAGCAGATCGAGCGCGCTCATGGCGCTCATCGGCCGCTCTGACCGCTTCAAGAAGCTTGTGAAAGGCTCCTGTGGAGACAACACTCTGCGCTCGATTCAATTCGCGGGTATGGTCGAGAAGGCTGCGGATCGCCGGGCGCAAGCGGCCTTTGTTCTTCGGACCGAAGAGATCCTCGGCGCGTCGGAGGAGGTCGCGCACCAATTCGGGCAGGCCTTCGAGTCCGCTTGCGGACGCAAAGAGCGCATCGGCGGCATCACCTTCGCCCGTTGCGAGCTTGTCGCCACCCGAGCGCAAGCTGGCATGATCGAGCGCAAAAAATGTTTCGTATAATGGCCGGTCGACGCCAGAGAGGAGGGCAAGCAGGCCCGCTTCGGCGAGAGGCTTGCCGTGCTCGTCAAGAAGTGTATTTTTGCGGCCCCGGCGGCGCTGGATTTCGAGAGCCGAGCCCTCGTCGGTCCGCAGCAGCGCACCGAGGAGAAGATCGGTGTCATGGCGGAAGGTGCGAAATCCTTTGCGCTCGGGGATGCCAAAGAGCAGATCGCGGATCGCGTGCAGGGCGGTCGTCTTGCCGGCTTCATTGGAGGCGCACAGCACGTGGACCAGTGGTTGGGCCTGCTCGTGCCGGCGAAAGTGCAGGCTCTGGCCTGTAAAATGACCGAAGCGGAGGAGGTCGAGACGTTCGAGCCTCATGCTGCACGACCGCTGAGAGAAAGCAGTTCGGCCTCGGCGCGTTGGCGGGCACGGTCCAGGATGCTTTTCAGATCCCTGGACCGCAGCGCTTGGAGCAGGGGATCGTCGCCATCGCACTCGCTTGGCAGGAGACCGACGAGGTCGGCGAGGAGTTTCTCAAGGCCCTCGAAATGCGCCGGATCGCGGCTGCTGGCATCGGCCTCGTGGCCGACCGCCTCGATCATTTGCGCCAGTTCCGAGTGGCCCGAGAGCAGTCGCTTCGCCTGACGCGCCGGCGTGCAGCCGAGGACCACCCGTTCGAGCCAGAAGCCACCGCCCGCCTCGTCGGTGGCGCGGACCAGATTGGCGCGGATTTCAGCGGGATCGGTGCTGGTCAGGGTCGCGTGCAGGGTTGTCGCGCCGACGAACTCGATCCGCATCGCAATCGGGCGATTGCCGGCCAACTCGCGTTCGACGCGGCTGCGTTGGTGCGCGAGTTCAAACGCGTCCTCAAGCGAGGCGATCTCGCCCAGATCGATCTCGAGGTGTGCCCAGCGCACCACATCGCCGACGATAGATTGATGGCTTGCGCGTCCTGTTGACTGGTCGATTTCGACCAACGTGAAGCCCTTCTCGCCGCATTCGCGGGCATGGCGCCCCTGCAGGTTGCCGCTGAACACGATGGGTGGATCGTCATGGAGGACGATACGGGCGTGGACATGGCCGAGCGCCCAGTAACTGTACCCGTGTGCGGCCAGTTGGCCGGAACTGCAGGGCGCGTAGGGTCTATGCTCGGCCGAGGCGCCGTCGACGGCCGTGTGGAGAAGCCCTATATTGCAGAAGCCGGCGAGAGGTTTGGGGTAGGCCAAGGCGAGGTTTTCGGTGATGGCCGCCCGGGCGAAGCTCTGCCCATGGACGGCCAGGCCGAGACCTTCGTCTTTCCAGGTTTCGGGGTGTCGGCTGCTCAGGACGTGGACGTTGTCGGGCAATTTGAGTTTATTGGTAATCGGGCTTTCGGCATCATGGTTGCCGTGCACCAGCACACAGCGGATATCGCCCTCGGCGAGCCGATCGCATTGGCGGGCGAAGAAGAGGCCGGTATGAAAATCCTTCCACGCGCCGTCGAAGAGATCGCCGGCGATCAGCACGGCATCGACCCGCTCGTCCAACGCGAACTCGACCAGATTGGCGAAGGCCCGTTCGGGTGCCCGCCGGATTTCGTCGGCCGATACATCGGCCGCCTCGTTCCAATGGCTCTCGAGACCGCGCAAGGGGCTGCCGAGATGGACATCCGCCGTATGAATGATTTTCACGATTCTCGACTCCTCCACTTCAAGTGAGAACACGTTATCCGGTTTCTTGCCGAGGGCCAGTCCCTCGGCTCGGGCCCGGCGCCAACCAGCCGGAACGATGATGCACTCCCGTTCGGTCTCGGCTTCTTAGCGGCCGTGCGGGACGAAGGTTGTCTCGGGGCGGGCGGGTCCTTCGCGGCCCGCTGGGCGGCGGCCCCCTCG
>VFKT01000026.1 GCA_009885395.1 Deltaproteobacteria bacterium
TCTGCTGGGCGGTTGGCGAGCAGGCGGCCGCGCTCGAGAACCAGGATGACGCGACTGCAGTGGCACAGATCATGGCGCGACTCCGGACGATCTTTGGGGCGGATATCCCGGCGCCGACCGGGGTCTTGCGCAGTACATGGAATAATTCGCCCTTCACCCGTGGTTCGTATTCGTATTGGGTGGTGGGATCGAGCCCCGAGGCGCAGCGGGCGTTGGCGCGGGATCCGGGCGGCCGGCTCTTCTTCGCCGGCGAGCATACGAGCTCGCGTTATCCGCAAACGGTGCACGGGGCCTGGCTCTCGGGCATCGCGGCAGCGCAAAGGGTTCGGGCGCGCGCGCGATGAATGGCGTCTGGGGAAGCCTTCTGGCAGCCGCCGGGCTCCTGCCTCCGGGGCATCGTGGCGAAACCCGGCGGCACTGATCCCCTGTAGTAAAGCGGCGTTCCGGATGAACGTGCCTGAACTGCATCCGCTGAACGATGGTTTTACCTGGGCGCCAGCGACCGGCCCGTGGCGACGAATCCGTGCTGAACAAGCACAATCCTATGACGAGCGGGGTTTCCTGGTCCTCGAAGATGCCTTCGATGCCGGCACCATGGCGCGCCTCATTGCCGAGATCGATCCGCACGAAGATCGGGTCGAGCGGATGCTCCAGGCCCAGGAAGGTGGTCGTTTCTTCATCGCACGAGCCGGCCAGATCACCTTCACCACGCATCTGGTGACGCGTTCGCCGTCGTTACGAGATTTCGCCGCATCTCAAGTCTTTCAGGATCTGGCGCACGATCTGATTGGCGACGATGTGCGCCTCTATTGGGATCAGGCGGTCTACAAAAAGCCGGAAACAAACGCGGACTTTCCGTGGCACCAGGATAACGGTTATACCTTTGTGCGACCGCAGCAGTATCTGACATGCTGGCTTGCCCTCACTGACGCGACGGAAGAGAACGGTTGTCCCTGGGTGGTGCCCGGTATGCATCGCAAGGGTACTCTCAAGCATTGGATGACTGATCTCGGCTGGCGCTGTTTCGAGGACGTGCCAGGCGCCATTGCGGTGCCTGTGCGCGCCGGTTCGATCGTGATATTTTCCAGCCTGACGCCACATCGTACCGGCCCGAACCTGACTTCCACCGTGCGGAAGGCTTGGATCCTGCAGTACGCACCCTGTGGTGCCAAGATGATTCTTGGCGAGAACCTCGTCGCTTGCGAGGATCCGGGCCGACAGTTTCTGGTGCTCTCGGCCGGGCAGGCACCAGGCTGAAGCGGCTCTTCAGTTTTCGCGTCCGACGATGAAACTGACGGTGGTCGTGGCGCTACCGCCGATGTTGAGCGTGGCGAAGCGACGCGCGCCCTCGACCTGGTAGGCGCCAGCCTCTCCGGCCACCTGCTTCGCTGAATCGAGCAGCATGCGTACCCCGGTGGCGCCGACGGGATGCCCCAGCCCGATCAGGCCACCAGATGGATTGATCGGCAGGCGACCTCTGCAGGTGATGGTGCCCTCTTCGATCGCTTTCCAGCTCTCCCCGGGCGCCGTGATTCCGAAATGGTCGATTGCCATGTACTCGCTGGTGGTGAAGCAATCATGAGTTTCGATACCATCGAGGGCGCTGGCGTCGGGGATGCCGGCCCGGCGAAAAGCGTCTTCGATCGCGCCGCGAACGTGCGGGAAAACGAAGGCCGACTCGGCGCTGGCCTGTATCTTGGTCTCGAAATCGATTTGTGCGGTCCGGTGCCCGAAGCCCTCGATGAAGGGCAGAGCATCGAGATGCAGGCCGCGCGCCTGTGCATAAGCCGCCGCGCGCTCCGTGCTGGCCAGGAAGACGATCGCCCCGCCATCACTGATCTGGCTGCAA
>VFKT01000204.1 GCA_009885395.1 Deltaproteobacteria bacterium
GCCGCTCTCCACCGCCGGATCAACCCCCGCGGCCTGGACCTCCTCCGCCCTCCCCGCCGCCGCCGCACCGACCGCCGCGCCAACGCCTCCGCCCGCAACCTCGGGCGCGGCAGCGAAGAGCAGCTCGGCGCGGATCTGAAACTCCTTAAACTTGGCATCGCCCTCTTCCACTTGCCGGGTCTCGATCAGATCGACACCAGCGAAATGGAGCGACGCTTCGATCTCGCGCATGAACACAGCAATCGTCTGATTGTCGATCGCCCGGCCGACGATATTGGCACTGCTGCCCGTGCTTCGGACCTCCGTCAGCCAGAGTCGCTCGGGGGTCGCGGCACTCAAATCGGCAAGAATGCGCGCCGGGCCGCTGCGCCTCTTCTCGAGCAGATCGATGGTGCCGACCTTGGCCGCAAGTTCTTTGCGCTTGCGCTCCAGCAGTTGCGCCTGCTGGTGGCGGACATTGAGCGCCTTCAGCTCTTCGCGGAAGGTATCGACCTCAACAGAGACCGAAGCCCGCTGCGTCCGAGTGACGATTTCGGCGCCACCGATCACCACCGCCAGGCCAAGGCCGAGCAGAAGAGCGGTCTGTCGCGCGAGTGCGCGTGCCGCCTGACGACGCGCCTCTTCGCGAGGCACCAGATTGATGCGAATCACAGCCGCTCCACCCGTCGCGTCGCAAGTCCGGCGGCGACGCCGAGCGCCGACGCCATCTCTTCAAGAGTTGCCGGATCGATCTCGCTGCCGATCTTCATCCGCGCAAACGGATTGACGCTCTCGACCGAGACGCCAAGTCGCGTCGCCAACGCTTCGCGCAGCCCGTGGATGCGCGCCGCACCCCCGGTGACGTAGATCATCTGCAAGGGATCGTCCGAGACCGTACGCCACAGAAAACGCAGCGATTGGTCGATCGCGTCAGCCAGCTCGACGACGCCGCGCGCGATCGTCGCATCGGCCCGCTCGCGCAGATCGGGATCGGCGGCTCCCCCGCCCAGCAGGCGTTCAGCCTCATCCGCCGAAACGCCGAGCGCGGACGTGAGCGAATCCAGGATCTCGCCACCGCCCGCCTGCACATCGCCGGTGGTGCTCGAGACACCGCCACGCAACACATTGATCGACGAAAAACGGGCGCCAATGTCAATCAATACAACAATATCGTCGGGCCCAGATTCGTAGTTGAGCTCAAACATGTTCTCAAGTGCAAAATAATCAACATCGACGATCACGGGGTCGAGCCCGGCCCCGGCCAACGCGTTCATGAAACCCTGCAGGATGTCGCGCCGCACCGCGACGATCAGCACCTCGACCTCTTCCGCATCGTGCCGCAGCACATGGTAATCGAGGCTGACGTTGTCGAGGTTCTCGGGAATGAAATGCTGCGCCTCGACCATCAATAAGGTCTCGAGATCCTCGTCGGCCTTGAGATGGACACTGGCTTTTTTAATGATGACGCTGGGACCCGGCACGGCGGTGACGGCCAGCCGACCCTTGATCCCCAGATCGGCGAGCAGCGTGCGGATGACCTCGGCCACCGCCACGGTGTCGGCCACAGTATTGTTCTGCAGCGCACCCTCAGGCAGGGCCGCCATGCCGGCCCGCAACAGCTCGGGCGCGTCAGCCGGACCCCGCACCTCGAGGATCTTCACCGAGGTCGAGCCAATATCGACGGCGACAATTCCGCTGGTCTGACGCCCGAAGGCCCGACCCAGAACAGACCGCATACCCGCGAGTGCCCCCCCGCGCGCTGCCACTTTATTCCCCACCTTGTTTTTTGTCCTTCAGCGCAGAACCGCCGCCCAAGGGCGCCTCGAATGGACGACGGCCTGTTCATCTGATCGGGTTCCCCAACGCCGATCTGCCGCCGAGGATTGCCTCTCGGGCGAGGGGAGTCAATGCGCGTGGGCGCCAAGCAAACGCCCCCGGTACGGCCTTGGACTTCGACGCGGGCTCGCCCGGCGCATGATAGGAGGCCGGCACGATGGCATCCGCGAAGGCAGACGCGAGCCCGCACGCGACAGCGGCTGCAGCGGGTCTGGTCGAGGTGGCGATCCTCGGCGCCGGCCGCGGCCCGCAGGTCCTGACCTACGCCGTACCGGCCGCCCTTCAGGAGCGCACGCTTCAGGGGGTCCGCGTCATCGTCCCGCTCGGCAGCCGCGAAGTCGCCGGGCTGGTGCTGCGGCCCGCCCCGGCGACGCCGAGCCAGAGCCTACGCGAGGTGCTTCGTCTCAGCGACGACCCCCCGATCGCCGAAGAGCTTTTGGAGACCGTGCTCTGGGCCTCCCGCTACTACCGCGCCCCGCTCGGCCTGGCGGCGGCCCAGATGATCGCCCCTGCCGCGCGTGCTGGCCCGCGACGACGCGTTTTGCCCACCCCTCTCGGCACCACGACCAAGGCCAGCGCCCTGCCATCGACGGATCTCTTTGGCGAACCCATAGCCGCGCTCGCCGATCGCCTGCTGGCACGCCTGCCCGCCGCCGGCCTCGACGAACGGACTCTCAAGCGTGAATTTGGAGAGGGCATGGGCGGCGCCTTGCGCCAGCTTCTGGCGCAAGGCTGCGTGCGGTTTGAATCGCCGGAGCCCGCCGGCGCCGCCGTCGGGGATCCCGCGCCACGACCGTTGCGCGCCCGGCCGACCGAAGGTCTGCGTGGTCGGACGCAGACGGAAATCCACAACTTCGTTCTTGAGCGCAGCCTACACGCCGTCAGTCGCAGCGAAATCACGCGACGTTTCCCCGGCAGTTCCCAGAGCCTCGCACGCTTGATCGAGAAAGGTGCCCTCTACGAAGAGGACGAGCCTCTGGCATCCGAAACCCCACCCCCCGGCCGCAGTCCACCCAGGCTCCGCGACGAGCAGCGCCTCGCGGTCGAAGCGATCAACGCCGCAGCCGGAGACTTCCGCAGCTTCCTTCTTTTTGGTGTGACGGGCAGCGGCAAGACGGAAATCTACCTGCACGCCGCAGCCGAAGTCCTGCAACGTGGCGGCGGCGTCCTCTTGCTGGTGCCAGAGATCGGATTGACGCCGCAACTTGCCGAATGGGCGAGCCAACGCTTCCCCGGGCGCGTCGCCGTTCTGCATAGCGGCCTGACCATGGCCGAGCGGGGGCGTGCTTGGCGGCGGATCGCCGAGGGCGATTGCCCGGTGGTGGTCGGGGCACGTTCGGCGATCTTCGCACCGATCCCACAACTTGGCTTGATCGTGGTCGATGAGGAACACGACGCGGCCTACAAACAGGAGGAAGCGCCGCGCTACCACGGCCGCGATCTGGCAATCGTCCGGGCACGCAACGCGCGTTGCCCGATCGTGCTGGGCTCGGCGACGCCCTCGCTCGAAAGCTGGGCCTCGGCCCAGGCCGGCCGCTTCGAATTGCTCCGCCTCGCCGAACGGGCCAACGAGGCGCCGCTGCCGAAGGTCGAAATCGTCGATCTGCGGGCGCAGCAGGTTCCGGCGCAGGCCGATCCAATCGATGCCGCACTCACGCCGCTGCTGCGCGACGCCCTGGTCGAAACCTATCGGGCGGGTGAACAAAGCGTGATCTTCCTCAACCGGCGCGGCTGGTCCCTGTTGTTGCATTGCGATAGTTGCGGCCATGTCGAGCGTTGCCCCGATTGCAGCGTAAGCCTGACGTTGCACCGCGCCCGGCACGCCGGCGTCTGTCACCATTGCGGGTTTTCGCGGCCCCGCCCGCAAACGTGTTCGAAATGCGGCGTCGAACTTCGAGCGCGCGGCTTCGGCACCGAACAACTCGAAGCCTTGATCTCGACAATTCTTCCGGCGGCCCGCATCGCCCGGCTCGACCGCGACACGGGCGCACGCGCCGGCCATACCGCACGCGTGGTTCGCGCCTGGCGGGCCGGCGACCTTGATGTGCTCGTCGGAACGCAGATGGTGACCAAGGGCCATGACGCACCCGGAGTCACCCTGATCGGCGTGGTGCTTGCCGACAGCTCGCTGCATTTTCCCGATTTTCGCGCCAACGAACGCACCTTTCAGTTGCTTGCCCAGGTGGCAGGCCGGGCCGGGCGGGGCACGCGACCGGGCCGGGTGATCGTCCAGACGCGACACCCGGAGCATGCCAGCCTGGTGCTTGCTCAAGCACATGATTTTGAGGGCTTCGCCGCCGGCGAGATGCGCTCGCGTGAGGAGCTTGGCTATCCCCCCTTCTCGAGGCTGGTCCGGATCCTGGTCGAGGGCCCGGCGGCAGAGGTCGATGCGGTTGCCGACGAGACCGCAGCGCGTCTACGCCAGGCCAACGCGACAAGCGATGGGCCTGAAGGCGGTATCGTCGTGCTGGGTCCGGCGCCCGCACCGCTGGAGCGCTTGCGCGGCCGGGACCGTCGCCAACTGCTCATCAAGTCGCAAGATCACCGCCGCCTGGCGCGGCTGCTCGACCGCGCCGCCCTCGAAGGACGCGGCGAAACGCGCGTCGTGGTCGACATCGATCCGCTCTCCATGCTCTAGCGACACACCGACGGCGCGGCGCAAGCGCCCCTGTCGTCGGCCCGTACCGAGGCTTCGTCTCCATGCTCTGGCGACACGCCGACGGAGCGGCGCATGAGCGACGGTCTTTCGAGGGCCCGTCACGTCCGCTACAGTCGCGTCCGTGGCTCTCCGTCGCATCTTGACCTACCCGGAAACGTTCTTGCGGACGACTTCCGACGAGGTCCGGAACATCACGGGCGAGACCGCGCAGCTTCTCGAGGACATGGCGCAAACGATGTACGCCGCACCGGGCGCGGGCCTTGCGGCGCCGCAGATCGGCATCGCCGCGCGATTGATCGTCGTCGATGTCGGCGATCCCGATGCCTACGACGACGACGATCTGCCCCCTGAAGAAGCCGTAGCCGCCGAGCGCGACCAGGACCGCCGCCATCTGCTCAAGCTCATCAATCCCGTCATCACCGAGCGCGAGGGCGAAATCGTCTGGGAGGAAGGCTGCCTTTCGGTGATCGATTTGCGGGCCGAGGTGGTGCGCTCGGCGCGGGTGCTGCTCAAGGGTTGGGATCTGGAGCAGCGTGAAGTCGAAATTGAGGCCGAGGGCCTGCTGGCGGTCGCCCTGCAACACGAACTTGACCACCTCGACGGTCGGCTCTTCATCGATCATCTGAGCAAGCTCAAGCGCGAAATGTACGTCAAGCGGGTGCGCAAGGCGGTGCGCGACGGGCGGCCGATCTCGCGAGATCGCGACTAGCCCGGCGGGCCACCGATCTTGAACGCGTTTCAATCAACTCTGCCCGAGGCAGCGTTGCGGGTCGTCTTTCTCGGCACCCCAGCTCTCGCCGCGACCATTCTCGAAGGTTTGCTCGAAGGACCCGACGAGGTGGTCGGGGTCTTCAGCCGACCCGATGCTGCCAGCGGCCGCGGGCTTGAACTCGCCGCACCACCGGTGGCCGAACTCGCGCGCAAGACGGCGTTGCCCGTGCTGCAGCCGAAATCATGGCGTGATGGCAGTGCCATCGATTCGCTGCGGGCGCTCAGCCCCGATCTGGTCATCGTCGCGGCTTATGGGCGGATTCTGCCGCAAGCTGCGCTCGACGTGCCGCGCTTTGGCTGCATCAACGTGCACGCGTCCCTGCTGCCACGGTGGCGCGGTGCTGACCCGATCCGTCGCGCCATCCTCGCCGGGGATGAAGAGACCGGCGTGACCATCATGGGCATGGTGCTCGAGATGGACGCCGGCCCGATCCTGCTGCAGCGTGCAATCCCGATCCTCGCTGACGATACTGGACAAGCACTTGAAAAGCGATTGGCGCTGCTCGGCCAGACGGCCCTGCGCGAGTTCCTCGACTCCTGGCGGCGCGGCAAGATCAAAGCCCGCGAGCAGGATCCCGCTGTCGTCACCTTCTCGCCACCGATCAAGCGTGAAGATGGCAAAACCGATTTCACCCGACCGGCCGCGATGATCGCCCGTGCGACGCGCGCACTCGCCCCCTGGCCGGGTGCCAGCGCCAGAATTCGCGACCTGCCGCTGCGGCTCTGGACGGCGAGCGCTCTGGAAACGAACTCTGACGAGGCGCCAGGAAGCATCCTCTCGATCGAGCGCGAAGGCGTGCGGATCGCAACCGGCCAGGGCGTTCTCCTGCTGCAGGAGGTCCAGGCCCCGGGGAAGCGCAGAATGGCCGCTGCCGATTGGGCACGCGGCTTCCGCCTGCTCGTCGGTGAAACTTTTGCGCGACGAGCCGAACCATGAAGCCAACCGAACCA
>VFKT01000299.1 GCA_009885395.1 Deltaproteobacteria bacterium
CGCGGGACGCTCGTGGTGGTGGTAGTGCCGGGCCAGCAGCACGACCAGCAAAAGTTTCATGACCTCGGATGGTTGGATGCGCAACGGACCGACGCCGAGCCAGCGCTGCGAGCCCCCGCCGCTCTGGCCGATAAAAAGCACGGCGATCAGGAGCAGGACTCCCGTGCCATAAATCGCTGGCGCCCAGCGCTCGAGCCTCCGGTAGTCGAAAAGCGTCGTGGCAAGGGCGGCGACCAGGCCGATCCCACCCCAGCCAAGCTGCCGCCAGGCGTAAGCCGAGCTGCCGAGTTCGGGGTCGAAGGTGGCGCTGTAGATGGTGAGCGCCCCGATCCCGATGATCGCCAAGGTCACGAGCAGGAATCCGATATCAAATCTTGCCAGTAGTCGCAGGTCGAAATTGAAGCGCACGACTCTCAGCCCTCGAAACGCGCGGCAGGGGCTGTGGGCATAAGGCCGAGCAGGGCGAGTTCGTTGTCCGAGAGAATGCCGCCCGTGCCGGCCAACTGGTAATCGCGGCCGCGCGTCGAGGCGAACCAGAAATCGGCGAGGTCGCGTGCAATCGGGGCCGCCGTCGCGCCGCCGCCGGTGCCGGCGTGCTCGATCAGCACGGCGATCGCGATCTCAGGCTCCTCCACCGGGGCGAAGGCGACGAACCAGGCGTGGTCGCGCAGATGGCGCGGCAGGGTGGCGGTTTTGATGCGGTCCTGGCCCATGCGGAAGATCTGCACGGTGCCGGTCTTTCCCCCGACTTCGACCGTCGGCAGGTGGGCGGAGCGCCCGGTGCCGCGGGGTGACTCGACCACATCCCGCAGGGCCTCGCGGAGCTGAAGCAGTGTGGTCGGGCGGAAACCGAGATCCGCTTCAATCTCGGGCTCGAAGGTTTTCACGATCTCGCCGTTGGCGGCTTCGACATGGTCGACGAAGCGGGGCCGGCGCAGCACGCCGCCGCTGGCGATGGCGCCGATGACGCGAGCCATCTGCAAGGGCGTGGTCAGTAAAGCGCCTTGTCCGATTGCGACCGAGAGCGTTTCGCCGGGGTACCAGGGCTCGCCAAAACGACTCCGCTTCCACGCCGAGTCGGGCACCAGACCTGGCTTTTCGTGGTCGAGGCCCGCATCCGGCAACCGGCCGAGCCCAAAGCGGCGCGCGTATTTGGCGATCGTATCGATCCCGAGTCGGTGCCCGACCTGATAAAAATACACATCGCAGGAACCGACCAGGGCATCGTGCAGATCGACCGAGCCGTGTCCGCCGGCCTTCCAGCAGCGGTAGCTGCGATTGCCGAAGCGCCAGGAACCGCCGCAGTGGATGCGGGTGAAGGGATTGACGATGCCCTCCTCAAGCGCCGCCGCCGCAGTGACAATTTTGAAGGTGGAGCCGGGCGGATACTGCCCCTGTACCGTACGGTTTTGCATCGGTTTGAGCGTATTGCCGATCAACGCTTTCCAATCCGTTGAGGAGATACCGCGGGCAAAGGCGTTGGGATCGAAGCCTGGCGCGCTTGCCAGCGCCAGCACCCCGCCTGTGCGCGTATCAAGCGCCACGATCGAGCCCTCGCGCCCCTCGAGGAGTTGCTCGGCAAAGGCCTGCAGGCGTCCGTCGAGTGTCAAAACAAGATTGTTTCCGGGTTGGGGTGGCTGCTCTGAAATCACCCGCAGACGTCTACCGAGCGCGTCGACCTCGGTTTGTTGAGCACCGGGCCGGCCACGCAACCAGCTTTCAAAGGAACGCTCAAGGCCCGTTTTGCCAACCAGGTCGCCCATGCGGTAGCTGCGGTCGCGATCAAGCGTCGCGGGGTCGGCCTGGCCGACATAGCCAAGCAGGTGCGAGGCGCGGGTGCCGTGCGTGTAGGTGCGGATCGGACCGGTCGAGATTCGAACACCGGGCAGTTCGGATTCGAGAACTTCAAGCCGCACCACCGTGTCCCAATCGACATCGCGTTGCACCAAAAGGGGCTCGTGGCGTGCCTGGCGTCGGGCGGCCTGTTCAAGATTCTTGAGGTCCGGCAGCTCTTCGTCGATGACCTCGTCAAGCCGTGCGAGAGTCGCCGCGAGATTGGTCGTGTCCTCGGGCACGACCTGGACATCGAAGGCCGGGCGGTTGTCGACCAGCGGTTCGCCATGGCGGTCGAGCACCAATCCGCGCGTGGCCGGCAATCGTTCGAGGCGGATGCGGTTGTTCTCGGAGAGCGAGCGCCAGCTTTCCATCTGGCCGATTTGTAGCACCCAAAATCGACCGAGCAGCACCGCAAAAACCGCCACGATGAGGGCCGCCGTTGCGCCGATGCGTCGCCGGGGCGAGGCGGGCTGTTCAGGCTCGTTGAGCAGCACGGGCACCTCTCCGGGTGGCGGGACGCAGATAGCGATCGAGCAGCGGGAAGACGAAGGGGGCAACGAGCAGCCCCAGCAGAGCCTCGGCAGCGAGCGTTCTCAAGAGCACCGGCCAGGGCACGCGCGCCGATGCCGCGACCGCGAACCAGGTTGCCACGACAAGGGTCTTCACGCTGAGCCCGGCGGCGGCGATGGCCAGCCGTGTAATCGGGTTTTCGATCCACATTCGTCTCGCCAGCAAGCCTACGCTGCCAAAAACAAGCAAGAGCGCAAAGCAATACAGCCCAGGTGGCGAGCCCGAGAAGGTGTCGAGCAGGTAGCCGAGCAGAAAGGCGCCGATGGCGCCGCCGGCGGTGTGGTGGTGCAGGCCGAGGTAGACCACCAGCAGGGTCATGATGTCTGGAGGTGCGGGCAGCATCCCGAGGTGTCCGGCGAGTGAGGTCTGGATCAGCACGGCGACGATGCTGCCGACCGAGAAGGCGATCAGCGGTCGGCTCATGGGCGAGCCTCGGCTTCTGGTATCGGCTCGCTTTCGGCGGCTGCATCTTCCAGACTGCCCGGCTCGGCCGCACGCGGCGTGCCGGTTTCCGAAAGCGGCGAGGGCACCACAAGCACGTCTTCCAGGCGGGCAAAGTCGACCGCCGGCGAGATCTCGGCACCCTGGAAGAGGCCCCGCTCTTCCTCGACCAGGGCGGTGACGGTTCCGATGTTGAGGCCGCGTGGGAAGACGCCGTCGCGGCCCGAGGTGACGACCACGTCGCCGATCACGAGGTCTTCCCGCTGCCTTACAAATTTCAGTCGACAGCCCGCGCTCGATCCGCCTTCGACGATGCCGCGGGCCCGGGAGCGTTGCACCAGGGCCTCGATGCCGGTCGAGGGGTCTTCCAGCAGCAGCACGCGCGAAGCGTGCAGGCTTGCCGAAATCACGCGACCGACCACGCCATCGGGCGAGATCACGCCCATGCCCTCGATGATGCCGTCGGCCGTGCCTTTGCCGAGCGTGGCGGTACGAAAGAGGCCACTCGCATCGGCACCCGTGATCCGGGCCGCCACCGCTTGACCGGGCACCGCCTCGCGCAGATCGAGCAGCGCCTGAAGCCGTTGGTTCTCGTCGCGCAAGGCGCCGTGGCGATCGAACTCGCGTTCAAGCTGGCGCAGGCGGAGTCGCAGCCAATCCCGCTCCTGCCGGGCACCGATCAAGTCGATATAGGCCGTCCAGCCGGCGGTGATCCGTTGTGAAACCGACGCCGTGGCGCGGGCAAAGGGTGTCACGATCTCAAGCAGTGAAAAGGAGAGGGGATCGATCCGCGCCGGGCCGCGCGTGTTTGCGACCAGCAGGCCGAGCGACACCGCCAGCAGCACGATGGTCGTCAGGGGCCCGGAGTGCAGTCTCGGCCAGTTCACAGACGCACGACCCGCCTTTCAGGTGATCATGACATCTTTGAGGAGACTGAGTTCGTCAAGAATCTTGCCGGCCCCCATCACCACGGCGACCAGCGGATCGGGTCCGACCACGACCGGAAGTCCGGTCTCCTCGCGCAGAAGCTTGTCGAGGTTGCGCAGCAAGGCTCCGCCGCCGGCGAGTACGATGCCCTTGTCGACGATATCCGAGGCCAGTTCGGGCGGGCAACGTTCGAGGCCGATCTTCACGGCCTCCACGATCTGGTTGATCGGCTCGATCAATGAGTCGCGGATTTCCTCGTCCGAGATCTCGACCGTCTTCGGCACGCCGTTGATCAGGTCGCGGCCCTTGATCTGCATGGTCTGAATCTCGTCGGAGGGGTAGGCCGAGCCGATCGTAAGCTTGATGAGCTCGGCGGTACGCTCGCCGACGAGGAGGTTGTATTTTCGCTTGATGTACTGGATGATCGCTTCATCCATCTTGTCGCCGCCGACGCGCACCGACTTGGAGAAGACCACGCCCGCCAGCGAGATCACGGCGACCTCGGTGGTGCCGCCGCCGATGTCGACGATCATATTGCCGGTGGGTTCGGTGATCGGCAGGCC
>VFKT01000234.1 GCA_009885395.1 Deltaproteobacteria bacterium
CCGATTTCGTGGTCCTACCCGGGGGCCGTCTACCCATGGCGGGGAATCGGATCGACCTCTGGGCCTCAGCCCTGCAACGGTGGATCGTGCAGCGGGCCGGAGCCGATCTGCTGACGCTGCGCGGCGACGAAGATCTGCTCGACGACCCGCTTTCGACGCCTCGATAATCCATCGTCCAGCTTGCTTCTCGCCTTCAGATTCATCCCCGGCTTACCTCAGCAAAATCCCCTTATTACAAGCAAAATATCCTCCAAGCCCGAGTCCGGCACTTCCCGCACCGTTAGTGGGCGACGGCGCGGCGGAGCGAGTCTCTGGTGAAGGGCTTCAGCATGGACGAGGAGCGGCTGAAAAACTCGCCGGGCAAGGTTGAGCTGCCGGGCTTCCTCGGACCACCCAATTCGTGAGAAACCGCCCCTGAACCACCGGGGCATCGGCGGCGGATCGCCTGCCAGACGGGAGGCGCCGGTTCAGCTCGAGCGGTCGGAGCGGCCCGGTGGTGCGGTGGGCGCTGGTGTCGGTGCCGCTGTAGGATCGGCCGCCGCCGGCGCGGGCTCGGCCGCTGCCATGCCGATGGTATGCAAGCCGCATTCTGTTTTGCCGCGACCAGCCCAACGGCCGGCACGGTCGTCCTCGCCAGCAAGAATCGGTCGGGTGCAGGGATGGCAGCCAATACTGGCGTAGCCCTGCTCGAAGAGCGGATGCGGCGGGATCTGGTGGGCTTCCATATAGGCCCAGGTGGTTTTGGCGTGCCAATTGGCGAGCGGGTTCACCTTGACGAGGCCACTGCCGAGCAACTCGACGATGGGCATGCCGAGGCGCGTGCCGGCCTGGTCCCGCCGTCGGCCGTTGATCCAGGCCTTCACGCCGCGAAGCGCCAACTGCATCGGCTCGACCTTGTTGATCTGGCAGCAGAGATCCGGATCGCGGTCCCAAAGGTCGTCGCCATGCTGGGCGATGAACTCCTGGCGTGGCAGCACCGAGGTGAGATTACGCACCTCGAGCCCAAAAAGTTCCTGCAGGCGATCGCGGTACGCCAGAGTTTCCGGGAAATGATAGCCGGTGTCGATGAAAAGGACCGGTGTCTCGGGTGCGATGGTGCGCAGCATATGCGCGATGACCACACCTTCGTGCTGGAACGACATCGTCAGCAGCGCATCGGGCGCGAAGCTGGTGGTCGTCCATCGAAGAATTTCTTCGGGACTGCCACTCTCGAACGCGATGCCCTGCCGTTCGATCTCGGCCCTGTCCGGCGCAGCAGCCATTTGGCTTGGCGCTACCACTCTCGCCACGCTGCGGCAATCATTTTGGTGCCCACGCCCGTTGCCTCTGCGGACTCAAGCCCGGCGCCTCTCGGCCGCGACGTTCGGCGCATCCGACGTGGTGCTCCGTTGGCGGGCCAGCGTCAGCCCATAGCGGGCGAAGACCTCGGCCACGGTTTCGTAATCGGCGTCGAGGGCGGCTTCGAGCGAGCGCCCACCCACCTCTGCCGCGCGCTGACGCTCGCCGGGCCAGAGCGGGAAGACGTTGAGAAAACTCTCCTCGGTGTCCGAGGGCTCGATCAGGATGATGTCGCCGTGGAAATTCGGGTCTTCGCGATACTGGTTGAGGCCGAGGTGCAGGCGCGAATGCAGCAGCGCCCGGAACACCTGGCTCATCACCGCGACCAGGCCGTGCGCGGCCAGAGGGGCGCCGCTGGCGTGGCGGCTCTGTGCACCCGGCCGGGTCGAATTGTTATAGGGACGGAAGGGGTTGTAGCAGATGATGAGGTCGGCCCCGTGCTCGATCGCAACATCGATATTGGCGGTGCGGCGAACACCACCATCGACGTAATCGACGCCTTTGATCCGGGCCGGGCGGTAAAAACCGGGAAGCGCCGTGCTGGCCTGGACGGCCTCGGAGATCGAGAGGGCAGAGTCTTCGTCGTGTCCAAAGACCACGCGCTCGGCAGTGTCGAGGTCGACCGCAGCGAGGTAGAGTTCGCGCCCGCGTTCGAGAAAGAGTTCGCGAAAACTGTTGGCGATGCCGCGCTCGGAGAAACTCGATCGCACGAAGCGCTCGATCCGGCGATTGTCAAACAACCCTGACGGCAGGTAGTCGAGCGGCAACGGCAGTGGCGGCGTGTTGTCAAGCAGGCCTTCGACCAGAGCGCGCGTGAGCCCCGCCAGCGTTTCGGGCCCCGGCTCGCGCAGCCAGGCGTCAAACGGCTGGCGCAGCAGGGCCGGCGCTTGCGGCAGGCGCGTCAGCAGGTTGGCGGCCAGACGCGGCAGCCAGGCCGCGACATCCGAGAGGAATTCAAGTGGACGACCAATAAACTCTTCGATATTGGGGAAGTAGAGATCGAGCAGACCAAGCTGCCCCAACTCGCCGGGCCGGTCGTCCGCCTCGAGCATTTCTTCCGGGCTGATCCCTGCAGCCAGTGGTGCGGCCAATAAAGCGCCGGCCGAGAGTCCGACATAAATCTCAAGGTCGGTGAGTTTGCGCCCCACCAGCATGGCATCGAGCGCCCGGAGGCCGCCGAGTTCATAGGCGCCTGCCGTGACCGCGCCGCCGGCGAGCACGAGTGCGACGCGCGGCGAAAGCTTTCGCGTGCGCGGGGTACTTTTTTGGATGACGGTGACGCCCATGTTGCTGTCGACGCTATAGAGACAAAGCCCCTCGGACGCGCCTCTCCCCTCAGAATCTCGGAGTGCCGGGCTTTGGGCAATAGCCCGTCTGACGCAGTGCTGCATCCGTGGCCGCGAGGTCGGCCGGGGTATCGGCGGTGTACCAGGGTCCGTCGTAGAAGACGCCTTCGAAATGGCCGCCTTCGTTGAAAAGCCGCGGGTAGAGATCGCGCATCGAGCCGAAGGCTCCGGTGGCGGGCATATGTCCCACGACCTCGGCGGAAAGAACGTGGACCGAGGCGAACATGCCGAGGCGCAGGCCCTCGGGCGGCAAGCCACGGCCGAGGAAATGCCGGATCCGGCCGGTCTCGTCCGTTCCAAAGAGCCCGTACTCGGCCGCGCGGGGATCGTCGCGGAGCACCATCGTGACCAGGGCACCGCTGCGGGTATGCCGTGCCAGCACCTCGCCCAAGGGGATTTCCGAGACCACATCGGCATTGAGGACGACGAGCGGCCGGCCCACCGGTTCTTCGCGGCGGATGCCGAGCAATTCGGCCGCCTGCCGGATTCCCCCGCCAGTATCGAGCAGCGTCTCCTCGACCGAGAAACGGATCCGAAGGCCAAGCTCAGCACCGTTGCCGACGCTTTCGATGATCGCGTCGGCCAGATGGTGGACGTTGATCACCACGTCTTTGATGCCGTGCGCCCGCAGCAGTTCCAGGCCGTAATGGATCAACGGCTTTCCTGCGGCTTCGACCAATGGCTTGGGAACCGTGTCGGTGAGAGGTCGCAAGCGGGCACCCCGACCGGCGGCCAGGATGAGCGCCCGGGGAGCTTGGTCGGCGCCAGAGCCGATCATCGGAAATGGACGCTCCTCTCGGCCAGCGCGGCGGCGAGTTGGGCGTCGCCCGACTCCTCGAGCGCCCGGCGCGAGCGTTGGGCCATCCGCGGCAGGAAGCGCAGGTAGGACGTCTTGCCCTTTTCCATGGCGAGAAACTGGAAACGGCCTATGACGCGGAGAGTCCGGTAGGCGACCGCCTCGAGGAACAATTTCCGCAACTCGTGGGCCGCGATGCCGGGATCGAAGCCGCGCCGTGCCAGGCCGGCCGCCCACGCCTCAAGCATAAGATCTTCTTCCGCCTGGCCGATGAAGCGATCCGAATCGCGGTCGCTCGCCAGACTCGCCAGATCGTAGAGCGCCGGACCGAGTACGGCGTCCTGAAAATCGAGCAGCCGCAGCCGGCCGCGCGGGTCGAGGTGCAGGTTCCAGGCGTGGTAGTCGCGATGCATCAGAACCAAGGGCTGGGCACCGATGGCGTCTCCGAGCCGACGCAGCAATCGGTCGATCTCTGGATCGGCGTTGGCAGGCAGAGGCGAAACGGCATCAATCGGGGCGAGCCCGTAGCGACGGCTGACCTCGAGTTCGCGGGCGATCAATGGGCCGTCGTAGCGATCGTGAAAGGCCACACAACTCGGGTCGGCCAGGGCGACGAGGCTTGCCATGCCCGCGAGCAGATCGGCGGCTTCGCGCAGCAGCGCCGGCCGTCGCGCTGGGTCCGCGAGGAGCGCGTCGGCCAGCGGTAAATCGCCCAGATCCTCCTCAAGCAGCACGCCGCGGCCTTCGTCGATGAGGAAAATCTCGGGCACGGCCACCCCGTGCTGCCGGAGGAAGCGTTGCAGGTTGGCGAAGGGAAGCTCAGTCGCGACAGCGCCACTCGTGATCTCTTCACAAGCGCGGCCGGCACCGCCCGGCGGCAGCAGCATGGCGAGGCAGGTGGGTGGTGCGGCACCACCCAGAAGCTCGAGTCGCACATACGTCCGGGCCGAGGCGTCGGCCGGCAGGAGGTGGCAGGCTCCGAGGGTTGCGCCCGGCCAGCAGCGTCCTGCCGCGTCTTCGAGCAGCTCCCGATCGACCACGGCGGCCTGCGTAGCACGGTCTGGCGACGCTCGGCAGCGTGACGCGGCGGGTTCGGTGGCGCGCCTATGCGTTGACACGCTTCGGGCCATTGCCTAGCTAGGCCGCTCCCGTCCGTGCGGGTATTTCTTTCAGGGAGAGGAGCAGCGGGCGGTTCAATCCGCCCCTTATCATGGAGCCCTACGCAGCCTTGATGGCGAGCTTCGTCCTGTGCGGCATCGTCGCGGCCGTCATGGTCTGCGCGAGTTGGATCCTCGGACCGAAGAACCCCACGCCGACCAAGCTCGAAATTTTCGAGACCGGAAACCCGCCCATGGGTTCGCTGCGCGGCATGCGTTTTCCCGTCAAATTTTATTTGGTCGCGATCTTCTTCGTCGTCTTCGACGTCGAGGTGGTGTTCCTCTACCCTTGGGCTTTGATCTTTCGTCAACTCGGATGGGCCGGGCTGGTCGAGATGGCAATATTTATGGCGATTCTCGGCGCGGGCCTGGCTTATGTCTGGCAGGTCGGCGCGCTCGAGTGGGATTGAGGCGGGGGCGCGGTCGTGGAGGTTTTTTTCTCGCTGGCGAAGATCGTGGTCGCCTTTGTCATCATCCTGCAGCTCACGCTGCTCTTGCTTTGGGTTGAGCGCAAAGGGTCGGCCCTGATCCAGGACCGGGTCGGCGCCAACCGCGCCAACCTCTTCGGCGGCCTGCTGCCCTTCAATCTGGGCATCGTCAACACCTGGATGGCCGACCCGCTGAAGCTCTTCCACAAAGAAGATATCGTGCCCACCGAGGCCGACCATTTTTTGCATTGGCTGGCCCCCTTTGTCGCCATCGTACCGCTTTTCGTCACCTTCGCAGTGATCCCCTTTGGCGACGTGCTGCGCGTCGGCGGCTACACCATCGACCTGGTGGCGGCGCCGATTCCGGCGAGCGTACTTTTTGTGCTCGCGATGGCATCGCTTGCCGTCTATGGGGTCGTGATCGGCGGCTGGGCTTCGAACTCGCGTTATTCTTTTCTTGGTGGCGTGCGCGGTACGGCGCAAATGATCTCCTACGAATTGGCGCTGAGCCTCTCGATCGTCAGCGTCGTGCTGACCTTCGGAACCTTCGATCTTCAGGAAATCGCGCGCGCCCAGGGTCAACTCATCTGGGGTGTGATCCCGGCCTGGGGCGTGTTCTATCAGCCCGTCGCCCTGATCCTGCTTTTCATCGCCGGCATGGCCGAGTCGAAGCGGGCGCCTTTCGATCTGCCCGAAGCCGAATCTGAAATCGTTGCCGGTTTTTTTACCGAGTACTCGGGTTCCAAGCTCTCCGTTTTCATGATGGCGGATTTCGTCGAGATCGGGATCGTTGCGGCGCTGGTGACGACGCTTTTCTTTGGCGGCTGGCAGGTGCCCTGGCTGGGGCGCGAGGGTTTCCAGTTCCCCGGGGGCTTTGCGATCGCGCTGCCGTCGTTGGTGGTCACCCTGCTGCAGTTCGTTGCCTTCCTGGTCAAGCTTTTCGTTTTCTGCTGGCTTCAGATCCTGGTCCGCTGGTCGCTGCCGCGCATGCGTTACGACCATCTGATGGCGTTCGGATGGAAGCGTCTGCTTCCCCTTGGGCTCGTCAATGTGGGCCTGACGGCGGTGCTGGTTCTTCTCTTCGACGGCTGGACGGTCAAATGATCGCCTTCTGGATCGTCGCGCTGTTTGCGCTCGTCGGTGCCCTGGTGGTGGTGCTGCATCGTAATCCGGTCTACTCGGCACTTGGGCTGGTGCTCACTCTTTTTCAGGTAGCCGTCCTTTTTGCGCTGCTTGATGCGCCTTTGCTCGCGCTGCTGCAGGTGATGGTTTACGCGGGTGCGATCGTCGTTCTCTTCCTTTTTGTGATCATGTTGCTGTCGCTTGAGCCCGAGAAGCGGCTGGCCGCACCTTTTCCGGTTGCGGTGGCAGGACTCGTGCTGGCAGCGACGTTGGGGTTTGGGCTGGTCGTGAGCGGCACCTTGCCGCTCCGCTCGGGCGTGCCGTCGCGCTTGCCCGCTGATTTTGGCTCTCCGGAGAGTCTCGCTACGAACCTTTTTACAAAACACCAACTGCCCTTCGAACTGACCAGCGTGCTTTTGCTGGTGGCCGTGGTTGGCGCGGTCGTGCTGGCACGGCGGAGGAGTTGAGAGATGGATCTCGCCGGGCTTCCTCCTGAATATCCGCTTGGCCTTGCCGCGGCCCTGTTCGCGATCGGCGCCTTTGGCGTCGTCTTCCGTCGCAGCGTGATCGTCGTGCTGATGTGCATCGAGCTGATGCTGAACGCAGTCAACATTACGTTTGTTGCGTTCGGACGCGAGCTTGGCGACATGGCCGGGCAGGTCATGGTGTTCTTCGTAATGACGGTTGCGGCGGCCGAGGTGGCGGTTGGGCTGGCCATCCTGTTGGTCGCTTTTTCGCGCCGAAAGACGCTCGATGGCGACGAGTTCGCGTCGTTGCGGGGCTAGGGGACCAAACGTGAGAGACGTAAATTGATGCCGGAGGTCCAGACCGATATTTTGCGCTGGATCGTGCTTCTGCCGCTGGCAGGAGTTGTCCTGAACGTTGCCGCGGCGGTCACGGACAGAGGCAAACTGGCGCGCCTGATCGGACCCGCCTCGATTCTCTCGGCCTTTGTGCTGGCCGTCATCGCGGTGGCGCAACTGGCGGCACTACCTTCGGGGGCGGCGCTGGTCGATGACGTTTACCGCTGGATCGATGCCGGCAAGCTCTCGGTCGATCTCACATTTCGTGTCGATGCGCTGACTGCGATGATGCTCTTGATCATTACCGGCATCGGCTCGCTGATCCATATCTATTCGCTTGGCTACATGGACCACGAGAACGATGTGGCCCGGTTCTTCGCCTACATGAACCTTTTTGTGGCCTCGATGCTGGTGCTGGTGCTGGCCGATTCGCTGGTGCTGCTCTTCGTCGGTTGGGAAGGGGTCGGGGCCTGCTCCTATCTGCTGATCGGCTTCTGGTACACCGAGCCCGCCAACGTCGACGCGGGCCAGAAGGCGATGATCGCAAATCGGCTTGGAGACGCGGCCTTCCTGATCGGCATGTTCGTGCTCTTCTGGGGGATGGCCGACCTGGGCCTGCCTTCGCTCAAGATCGGCGTCATCAATATCGCCGCACCCTTGCTCGCGGCCCAGAGCCCTTGGCTTCCAACCCTGGTTTGTCTGCTGCTGCTCGTCGGTGCCACCGGTAAATCCGCCCAGATCCCGCTCTATATCTGGCTGCCCGACGCGATGGCCGGCCCCACACCGGTGAGCGCCCTGATCCATGCGGCGACCATGGTGACGGCCGGCGTTTATATGATGGCGCGCCTGTCGTTCCTCTACGTCCAGACGCCGGTCGCGCTCGAAATAGTCGCCCTGATCGGGGCCGCAACATGTTTTTTTGCCGCGACCATCGCGCTGGTACAGGACGACCTCAAGAAGGTGCTGGCCTACTCGACGGTCTCGCAGATCGGTTATATGGTGCTCGGTATCGGAGTGGGTGCCTTCTCAGCAGGGCTTTTCCATCTCCTGACGCATGCCTTCTTCAAGGCCTTGCTCTTTCTCGCCGCCGGCGCCGTCATGCATGCGATGCATGGCGAGATCCGCATGTCGAAACTCGGCGGTCTCGCGAAGAAGATGCCGATCACCTCGAAGGCCTTTTTCATCGGCAGTCTGGCGATCGCGGGTGTGCCGGGTCTCTCCGCCTTCTTCTCGAAAGATATGGTCCTGGAAGCGGCTTTTGTCGGCGGTCATCATCTCGCATGGCTGCTGGCGCTTGTCGCTGCTGGATTCACCGCTTTCTATATCTTCCGCAGCTATTTCTTGACTTTCCACACCGAGGAGCGGGGCGATCCGGAGAAGATGGCGCATCTGCACGAGATGCCGGCGGTGATGACCGTGCCCTTGATGATCCTCGCCCTGGGCGCCATCGGGATCGGCTGGCTCGGCCTGCCGGGCGGCCTGCTCTGGGGGGATGCCCTGGGGGGCTGGCTCGCGCCGGTTCTCGCCAAGGTTCCCGGCCACCACGGCCACCCATCAACCGCCACCATGCTCGGCCTGATGGGTATTACCACCGCGATGGCTCTGAGCGGGATCGGTGTCGCTTGGCTTTTCTACATCCGCTCGCCCGAATTGCCCGACCGACTCGCGTCGCGCTGCGCGGGCCTGCACCGCACGCTTTTGAATAAATATTGGATCGACGAGATTTATGATGCGCTTGTCGTCCGGCCCTATGCCGCCTGGTCGCGTTTTGCCTGGCGGGTGATCGATTCAACGATCATCGATGGCACGATCAATGGCCTTGCAACTTCCGTGAGCTTCTCGGCGGCGCTTTGGCGGCGCTTGCAGAGCGGCGATGTGCAGCATTACGCGCTGGCCACCCTCGCGGGGGCAGCCCTTCTCGTCGGCGGCGCCTGGGCGCTGGCGGCAGGGTTCTGAGGGCTGGTCATGGATCTCCCGGTGCTGAGTTTGATCGTTTTTTCGCCGCTGGTGCTTGCGCTGGTGCTTTTGTTGCTGCCGGGCGACCCGGTGGCAGTGCCGAGGCGGGTGGCTTTTGTCTTCTCTCTGGTGCCGCTCTTTTTTTCGCTGGTCATGGTGTATCGCTTCGAGGCCGGAGTTGGCGAGCTGCAACTCGTTGAGACGCTGCGCTGGATGCCTTCGCTTGGCGTCGACTACTCGGTTGGGGTCGACGGGTTTTCAGTCTGGCTGATCCTGCTCACGACCATCCTGACGCCGGCGATCATGCTGGCGTCCTGGACCGACATCAACCACCGCGTCAAGGAATTCATGTTCTTCATGCTGGTGCTGGAATGGGGAATGCTGGGCGCGCTGGTCGCGATCGACCTCTTTCTCTTCTTTCTCTTCTGGGAGTTGATGCTCTTTCCGATGGCTTTTGTGCTTGGGATCTGGGGCGGTCCACGGCGGCGCTATGCCACCTTCAAGTTCATCATCTACACGATGTCGGGCAGTGCTCTGATGCTGGTGGCGATGGTCTATCTGGTTCTCGCGCACGCCAAGAGTGCCCCGCTCAGTTTCGACATTCTCTCGCTCTATGACACGCCGCTTTCCTACAGCGAACAAACCTGGCTCTTCTGGGCTTTTGCGCTCGCCTTCTTCATCAAGATCCCGATGTTTCCGCTGCATACCTGGCTGCCCGATGCCCATACCGAGGCACCCACAGGCGGCTCGGTGGATCTCGCCGGCGTCCTGCTCAAAATGGGGGCGTATGCTTTCCTGCGCTTCGCGATTCCGCTCTTTCCGCTGGCTGCGGAGGCGGCCTTTCCGATCGTCATGGCGCTTGCGGTCATTGGCATCGTCTACGGCGCGATGGTGGCGTATCCCCAGCCCGATATGAAACGACTGGTCGCGTATTCGTCGGTCAGTCATATGGGCTTCGTGATGCTGGGGATCTACGCCTTCGATGTCACCGGAATGACCGGTGGCGTCCTTCAGATGGTCAATCACGGACTCACGACCGGCGGCCTCTTCCTGCTCATCGGCTTCATCTATGACCGCACCCATACCCGACAAATCGAGAGCTATGGCGGCATCTGGGCGGTGGTGCCGGTGTTCTCCGCGATTTTCCTGGTCGTGACGCTGGCCTCGGTCGGCTTGCCCGGGACCAATTCGTTCGTCGGCGAGTTCCTGATCCTGCTCGGTGCCTTCCGGACACACCCAACCGCCGCCGTGATCGCGACTTCGGGGGTCGTTCTTGGAGCGGTCTACATGCTCACCATGTATAAACGAGTCGTCTTTGGCCCGGTGCGCCACGAGGCGCTGCGCGGTTTGCGCGATCTTTCGCGTCGCGAAGTCGTCTCATTGGTGCCGATTCTTTTGCTGATCTTCTGGATCGGCCTCTATCCAAAACCCTTCCTCGACAGAATTGAGCCGACGGTGGAACTGTTGCTGGCCCGGGTTGAGCGGGCCGGTGCAACCAAGCTTTTCCAGACGGCAGCGCAACCCGCCGTGCTGACGACGCGGGTGGCAGCGCGATGATCGAGAGTAATTTCGGAGCTGCCGAGTTGGCCGCCATCGCTCCCTTTGCCTTCCTTGTCGTTGCGGCGATCGGAATCCTTCTCCAGGAGGCTTTCGATCCCGCCCATGCAGCCCCAGAGCGCACCTTCTGGCTTTCGTTTCTGGCGCTGGCCGTGACGTTTGCGATTGGCGTGGTCTCGGTTCGCGAGGGCGGCGGGGCCTTTGGCGATACCTGGGTCTGGGATCGGGTGGCGCTCTTCGGCTCGGCGGTCTGCCTCTTGGCGGGCGGGCTTTCGCTCGCCCTTGTGCTCGACCATATGCCCGTGCTCGGCGTGCGGGCCCGCGAGGTCTATCCCCTGGTGCTTTTCGCCGTGGCCGGGATGTTGGTCATGATGGCAGCGCGGGATCTTCTGGTGCTTTTCCTCGGGCTCGAGATCATGTCGGTGCCGGCCTACGTTCTCGCGGGCATCCACCGGACAGATGATGCCTCGGTCGAGGCGTCGGTCAAGTATTTCGTACTGGGCGCACTCGCCAGCGCTTTCCTGCTCTATGGGATTGCCCTGCTCTGGGGGGCCACTGGCGCCACCAATTACGCCGGAGTGGCAGCCGGGCTGGTCGGAGCGCCACGCTTGCTGGCTCTCGCTGGCGTCGGTCTGCTCTTGGTCGGGCTTGGCTTCAAGATCGGTCTGGTGCCTTTCCATTTCTGGGCACCCGACGTCTATCAGGGCGCCCCGACTTCGATCACGGCGCTGATGACGGTTGGCGTCAAGGCGGCGGCGGTGGTCGGCACGGCGCGGCTCTTTCTCGAAGCCCTCGGGCCGCTGTCC
>VFKT01000040.1 GCA_009885395.1 Deltaproteobacteria bacterium
GGCCGAGGAACTCGGCTTCTCGGGCGTCACCGTGCCCGACCATTACGTTTTCGAGGCGATCGGCCAGTTGCAGCGCGAAATGCCGGCCTACGAGGTGTTCACCGTGCTTGCGACGCTCGCCCAGCGCACGCAGCGCATCAAATTGATGACCCACGTCATCTGCCTGCTCTTCCGCCATCCGGCGATGAATGCGCGCCTCTTTGCCCAGATCGACGAAGCCAGTGGCGGCCGCGTCGTGGCCGGTGTTGGTGCCGGTTGGACAAAGGTCGAGTTCGAGATGATGGGCATTCCCTTTCCGCCGATCTCGGAACGCCTGGCCATGCTCGATGAGCAGGTGGCGATCATGCGCGGCCTCTGGACGGAATCGAGCTTCTCGTACCAGGGCAAATATTGGACGGTCACAGAGGCCGCCTGCCTGCCCAAGCCCCTACAGAAGCCGGGTCTGCCGCTGATGATCGGTGGCAGTGGCAACGGCATCCTGCGCCGGGCGGGCGAATGGGCCGACATCGTTCATATGGTGCCGCGCACCGGTCGCGCCGGGACGACGACGATGGAAGAGGTGCGCGTCTTCAACGACAACACCCTGCCGGCCAAGCTCGAGCGGGTGCGCGTGGCCGAAGCGGCGGCGGGCCGGCCGCGCGGCAGCGTGCGGCTTGCCTCGACTATTTTTCAATACGCGATGACGGCGTCGCACGCTGAAACTCTACAGGTCGCCGAGGCCCTCTCGGGTTTCATCGGCATGCCGCCCGAGGAAATCCTGACCCATCCGGTCGCCCTGGTCGGAACGCCGGACGAAATGATCGTCGAATTGAAGCGTCGCGAAAAGAAGCACGGCCTGGCGATGCTCGGCATCAACTTCGCCAACGGGGAAGATATGCAGCGCTTTGCCAAGGAAGTCATGCCGTCGGTCGAGAGCTGAATTTATCCGCAGAAGATCTTCTGCGGCACGGCCTCTCTGCGTCGTGCCGCAAAACAGCGCAGGCTCGGGGTCGCCAGATCCCTTGACCCGCCGGGAAAAGAGGGGCATCGATGGATTTCCGCTTGTTCGCGACGGTGTTCGCCACCGTCTTCCTGGCTGAGCTGGGCGACAAGACCCAGCTTGCCACCATGCTCTTCGCAGCCGACAGCAAAGCACCGCGACTCACAGTTTTCGGGGCGGCCGCTCTCGCGCTGGTGCTGACCTCGGCGATCGGTGTTGCGGCGGGGGGCATGCTCTCGCGCTACGTCAGCGAGCGCGCACTCTCGCTGGCGGCCGGCGCCGGCTTCGTCGTGATCGGCCTCTGGACGCTGGCCCGCGCCTGAAGCGCCTCCAGCCGACGGCGGAGGGTTGAGATTCACTCAGCAGGCGAGATCGTCGCGAGACCCGCTGACGACGGCTCGGTCCGCGTCAGGCAGTTTTGCCGGCATCAGGGGGTGTGCGCGACGGGGATATGGTCAAGCACTCGACCCCGGAAGCGACGACAATTCTTGATGACGGGGAGGGTTGGCAAGGCTTGGCGGAGTGTCTCGGGATCAAGAAGTTCGCGGATGACCACCATCGAGCCCTTGCTGATGAGACGGGCAAGGACGACAGCATTCGTTGTATCGACGAGCTCGTCGGGTTGGGTATCCCAGAAGAGTTCGGGGAAATCCCCATAACGATGGCGCGCGCCGTTCATCGCCAACTGAGGCTAACCCAGTCGAGAAAGGCGAGCAATTCAACAGAGCAGCGGACGCGGTGCCGCCGGGCGAAATCAGGCCATCACGCCATGGCCGCGGCGACTCTACGAAGGGCGACCCGGAAGTTGCACCACCGACGCGCCCAGACCGGCCAGCCGGTCGCGAAGCTGCGAGTCGAACGTCAGGTAGATGATCTGCCAACCTTCGGCGGCGAATTCGACCAGCGCTTGCGTCAGCGAGTCGCGCCGCTCGGGGTCGGAGGTGAGGAAGGCGTCGTCGAAGACCAGGAAGCCCGGCTCTCCCAGCAACCGGCGCGCCAACGCCAGACGGATCGCGAGCGAGAGCTGGTCGCGGGTGCCGCGCGAGAGGCTGGCCACAGGCAGCGTGCTGCCATCGGCGCGTGTCACTTCGAGCGCACCTTCGCCGTCAAGCACCGCAGCACGGTAGCGGCCGTCGGTCATGCGCGCCAGGTAGTTGCCGGCGGCATGCGGGCTGCTGCCGAGCGCGTCGCGCAGCGGACGGTCGAAGTCTTGTTGCAGTTCGCGCAGGGCCTGCAGGCAGAGGGCAGCTCCGCGCGTCTCATTATCGATTTTGTCAAGCGCTGTGGTGAGCGCCTCATGCTCGGCCTCGGCCGCGCCAAGATCGTCGAGTCCGAGCGTGGCAAGGCCGTGTTCGCGACGTTCCTTGATCTCGACGCGCAGATCGCCGACCCGGATATCCCAGGCCTCCAGCTCGCGCTCCAGTACTGTGAGTTCGGCGGGGTTCGGTGGCAGGCCTGGGTCCTCAGTCGCAAGCTGCTCAATTTGACGATCGAGCGGCAGCTCTGCATCCGCCGTGGTGAGCAGCGTCAAGAGCGTACGATGGGTTTCCTCGAGCTGGCTTTGGGCGCGAATTTTGGCCCGGAGCTTCTCTTCGAGCTCTTCGAGACTGGAGAGTTTGACCCGCTCCCGTACCTCGGCGATGCGCCGCTGCGTCTCGTCAAGCTGGCGGTTGCGCTCGCCGAGCAGCCGTTCCGCGCTTTCCAACGATTGTTCGATGCCGCGCCGATGCGCGGCAGCTCCCTCGCGCTCGGCAGACGTGCGGCCGGCCGCCCCTGCCAGCGCGCTGATCTGCTCGAAGCAATCGTCCAGCGTGGTCGAGCGGGACAGGATCGTCCCGCAGCGGGCGAGGGCTTGTTCTTCAAATGCGGCGGCATTGGAAATTCTGCTTGAAGCGATTAGCGCAGCGCCGCCCGATGCGAGCCCCGCTGCCGCGACCGCGCCGGCACCGATCAGGAGCAGGAAAAGCCCTTCGGTGGCAGCTGGATCGACGGCAAGGAAACCGAGTCCGACCGCCACCAGCAGCAATAACGTGGCGGCGATCGCCAGCGGCGTCCGCCAGGTGGTCCAGAGCCGTGCCGCACCGCGCGCCACGCGCGCCCGCGACACCAGACCTTCGAGATCGGCGCGGCTGGCCTCGCTGACCAATCGATCGGTGCGTTCGCCGGCAAGTTCGCGTTTACGCTCCTCTTCGCGGGCCAGCGTCAAATCGTCACGCAGGCGATGCGCCTCGTTGTCGGCACCTTTGGCCAACGCGGCGGCTTCGCGAACCGCACCCACCGCCTCATGCCAGCGTTGCAGATCGGCTTCGCCGTAGCGTTCCAGATCGGTCAAGCGCGTTGTTACGGCCTCGATCTGCAAGAACGTCTTGCGGGCGGCGCGGTAGCGTTCGTAGCGCTCGGCCAGACGCAGCTTCTCGATCCGTCCCCGCGCCGCTATGCGCTGGCGGTCGATCTGGTGCATCTCCTCACCCAGTCGGGCGACTTGCGGCAGGCCCGCAATCCAGCCCTCAAGGCGCGCCAGACGCTCGGCGAGCCGTTGGCGTTCGTCGGCGCGGCTTTCGCGCAGCGCGCCGGTCGGCGTCAGGCTGGCGGCGCTGCGGATTCTCTTATCGACTCTCTCGAGATCGATTCCGATCAGACGGTCGCGGATCGCGGTCAGCCAGCCGCGACCACCCTCGAGCGAGGGGTCGGCGTCGCGCACGACGAAGAGGCGCGTCAGGCTCGGATGTTCGCGCAGCAATGTGATCAGCGGCTCGCCGTCTTCGGGCGAGAGCAGGAGTTCGACCTCACCGTTGAATCCTGGGCCGTCGCGCGTCCCGTCGAGCATCTTTTTATTGCCGGGGCGTACCCGTTCGCGTAGGCCCCGCACCAGCGCGTCGATGGTCGAGGTCTTGCCCGCCTCGTTGGCGCCGTGGATGACGGTGAAGTTGCCCGGTACCAGCACGAGCTCGCGTAAGGGTCCGAAGTTGCGCACCGAGAGTCTCTCGATATGAATGCTCATGGCAGGATCGATCCTGTCGCGATTTGCGTACCTTGATGAACGCCCGCAACTCGGGTGAAGGCAAGAGCCGCAACCAGCCGGGCCTCCGGGGCAACGCGCGGCACCGGCGTCACGCCCGCACTTCGCGAGGCCGCACCCGTCGCAACCAGCCGGGCCTCCGGGGCAACGCGCGGCACCGGCGTCACGCCAGCACTTCGAGCAGGGCGGAGAGACCGAGCTGGATTGCGGCCTGAACGACGGCCGGGCTGGCATTCTCGCCATCGGCCCGCGCACAGGCTTCGATCTTTTCGACCAGCTCGGCCGCCAGGGGCAGCTCGGAGAGGGTTGAGAACGATTTTGTGACGAGTTCAAAAACGGGGCGCGAGGCGGCCGGATCATCGGCCGGGATGGCACCGCCATCGGCTTCGGCGGCCCGCTCCCAGGCGCGCTGCAGGGCGATTGTTGCTGTTTCGCGCAGCGCGGCCTCGGTCTCCAGCGCGATGCCCGAAAGCCGCGCCAGCACCTGGGCGAACGGGCGCCTCTGGGCCACGGCCTCGCGGCACAGGGCTTCGATCGAGGCCTGTTCGCGGCCCGGCATGCATTCGACCTCGACCCGGTCGTAGAAAGAAACCGGTAATGGAACGAATTCGTGGTCGAGCACGCCGACGCTTGGTTCGAAATCAACTACGAGACAGCCCCGTGGGCCGATTTCCCGGCGGCTGGTCGAGACCGGCGAGCCGGCATACGCCACAAGAGTGGCACCATCGCGCCGGATCAACGACCGTCCAGAGTGAAAATGGCCAAGCGCGGCGTAGCTGCCGCGCCGCAGCAAATCGGCGAGGAAGACCGGCATATACGCCCCGTCTTCGTTGTCGCCGACGAACGATCCGGGAAGACCGTCCTGCAACGAGCCGTGCGCGACGACGATGGTGTGTCGTGGTTCGGTGGGCGCGCCGGTCAGGCATTCGCCGAGCGTGCGGCCCTGCTGCCAGGGCACGCCCAGGAACTCGATGCCACAGACGTGCTTCCGTGCCAACGGCGTCTCTGTGAGCAAGACGGCATTTTCGCCGTAATCTGTGTCTGGCCCGTACTGGTCGGCGTCGTGGTTGCCGGGCAGGAGCACGACGGGCCTCGGCGCAAAGCGTTCGATTCGCTCCCGCACCGCAGCCCGCATGGGTACGCCATCGATCGAACGGTCGAAGAGATCGCCGGCGATGAGCACCAGATCGGCGGTCCGCTCATGGGCGAGCTGGAAGACGAGGTCAAGCGCCCGCAAGCGATCTTCCCGGTCGGGGCGCAGGTGGAGATCGGAAGTCTGGACGATTCGGACGCGAGTCATCGCGCCCCGATTAGCGATTCGCCAGCGTCGTGTCGATTCGTGACAGGGGCCTGTGGGCCCGGAACCACGGTCGGCGGTGGCAGCCCGACCTCCTCCATGCCGCGCGGTGTCGGGATCGCGAAGGCCGCCGGCTTGACCTCGATGTCGATTTCGATCGAGCCGTACTCGAGTTCAGCCGTGGCTTCCGGAGTGATGACCGAGATCCGGCGCGGCAGCAGACGTGGTCCGCTTTCGTCGAAATCGTCGAAGAGCGTTCTCAAATCGACCTGGCCGTCGCGCTGGTGGCGCTCGAAACGCACCGGCACCACCTCATCGCCGCTGCCGGGCTGAGCGAAGCCGATCGCGACCGTCTCGCCCGGGCGCGATCGGCTGGCCGCGTGCAGCACGATTTCGGGCCAGGGCTCGGACGCTCGCGGGCCAGACATCGGCCGCGTGCCCGGCCGGGAGGTCCAGGCGCTTTCCAGATCGGTGGGATCGATCGGCGGATCCCCGAGCAGGGCGGCGACGATCTCGTCTGGACTGGCACGGACGCCGGTTGCGGCCGCGATCGCGTGCGCCGAGGCCAGACCCCGGTAGACACGACCTTCATTGGGCACGAAGATGGCAATTTTCTGCCCGTCGCTTGCCACCGCGTAGGACACGCCAAAGGCAGAAAGTGCGTCAAATCTAAAAGATCCGGGCGGGCGCAGCACCACCGCCTGATTGGTGCCGAAGCGGTTGTCGCCCTCGGTCGTACGCATCGTGATCCGGATGCGTGAGCTGCCGCGCAAAGTCGGTGCGGCGCGTCGCCTCTGCGTCAGCAGATCAATCAGATCTTGCGGCTCGACGCCGGTGATCGGTCCGCGGATTTCGAGCCGCGGATCGCGGAAGGAGGCGCAACCGCTAACGGCTGCCGCGAGTGCAAGCAGTAACGCGATGAGGCGCAAGCCGCGCGTCGGCATCGTCAGCGGGCCCTTCGTGCACGATCCTGTCGCGGGCAGGCGACCTCGGGGCCGGCTCGAGGCCGAGGCGTCCCGCTGTGCTCGGGTGACGCTCGAGGCCGAGGCGTTCCGCTGTGCTCGGCCTGAGCCTGGGAGGCGCGGCCCGGACTGGGCCGGGGTCTTCGGGCGTGGCTGGGGACTGCCGGCCGGCGTGCGTTCGACGCGGCTCACGGTTCGGCGGTCGACGGCTTTGCCGCCTGCAGGATTTCGTTGATCTTGCCGTTCACTCGCTCGCGCTGTGCGTCATCCCTGGAATCCGCCAGAGCCTGACGGTAGAGTTTCAACGCCGAAGTAGGCTTGGCGAGAGCGAGGTAGGCGTCGCCCAGATGCTCTTCGATGGTCGCATCGTTGCCGGTCAGCTCGACGGCTACCTCAAGAGTCGCGACTGCTTCCCGGTACTGATTCTTTTTGTATTGGACCCAGCCCAGGCTGTCGGTGAAGAAGCCGTCGTCGGGTGAAATTTTGAGTGCTTGCTTGACTAGCCTTTCGGCTTCGTCGAGCGAGCGACCCTGTTCGGCGAGCTCGTAGCCGAGGAAATTGAGGGCCTCGGCGTTCCGCGGGTTCAGCTCGATGGTGCGTCGCATGACGACCAGGCTCGCATCGATTTGTCCGGCCTCGTGCAGCAGCACGCCCAGCATGAAATGGTGGCGGTCGTTGTCGGGTTCGGCGGCCACCGTTTGGCGGGCGTAGTCAAGAGCGGACTCCAAATCGCCATTCTCGCGTTCGAGTGCCGAGAGGTAGCTCAGGACCGCCGGTGCTTCAGGCTGCTCCTCGAGGGCGTCGCGCGCGTAGCTGATCGCCTGCTTCCAATCCTTGTTCTGCTGGGCGAGGAAAGCGAGATGGAGGCGGGCTTCAATGCGCTCGTCCGAATCGGCCGGGATCTCGGACAGGATCTCGATGCTCTCCTCGGTCTTGCCAGATTCGGAAAGTGCCACACCCATGTAGAAGGCAACCCGCGTGTCGTCGGGGCGGGCCTGATGCAGCAGGCGCAGGTCGATGGCGGCGTTTTCGTGCTCGCCCTTCTCGATCTGCACCATGGCGATCTTGAGCCGGGTATCGGTGGGATCGCCACCGAGCTCTTCGAGTTCACGCAGGTTTGCGACTGCTTCGTCCCAGCGCTTCTCGCCGACCAGCAGCGAACTGAGGCGGTTGCGCGCGACGGCGTTCTCGGGCTCCAGCGCCAGCACCCGCCGATAGAGCGTGGCCGCGTCCTTGGGTCGGCCAGCCAGTTCGTGGGTGAGCCCGAGATCGATCAGGATCGTAGTAGAGCGCGGATTTTGGTCAAGTGCCCTTTCGAAAGTATGGCGGGCGACGTCGAAACGCTGCTGGCCCAGTTCGAGCCGGCCGAGGGTGTAGAGCCCAAGTGGAGATTCAGGCGAGCGCTCAAGCAGCGCGTTCAGCGCGGCGCGTGCTGCATCGGGACGGCCTTGCTTGGCTTCGAGGGTTGCCAGGTAGAGGTAGGCTTCTTCGTCGTCGGGGGCGCGCTTGATGATTTCGCGATAGGCGGCGGCGGCTGCAGCGTCGTCGCCACGGGCGACCAGGATGCCGGCCTGGAGGGCGCGCGCGGCGATATCGTCGGGATTGCCGGCGACCGCACGTCGGGCCGATTCATGGGCTTTTTCAAAATTGCCTTTACGTGCCTGAAGGTGGGCCAGACGCGCGTGCAGTCGCGGTTCGGCTGGATCGAGGGCGGCGGCGTGCTGGTAGGCATCGAGAGCGGTTTCGTCGTCGCCGTTGCGCAGCGCGACCTCGCCGCGCAGAAACCAGGCAAGGGCGCGCTCGCGGGAGGAGAGGTCGAGATTAAATCTTGACTGCGCCGCGGCAGGGTGGCTCGGCCCGGTGCGGGCCGCCGGCAGCAGGCCGCAGGCGGTGGCGAAGGCCGCAACCGCAAAAAAGAAGAACGCCTGCGTCCGCATATTCCCGCTTGCGTTTAGCAGGCACGCCATGTTCGGGCGACCGCGCCGGGACCCGGACGGCCCGCCGCGGCGACCAGGAAGCGAGGTGTCGAGGCTTCCACGTGCGGGCCGGCGACCGCCGGTCTTGCAACTGGCTCAGGAGGCGAGGGGCATCGCTTCAGCGAACCTCTGTCAAGGGGATGAGGGCAGGCGATGCGACAGGTGCCGGTGTGGCATCGGGCGCGGCACTCGCTGCGTCGCGGGGGGCAGCCGCAGCGTCGCGGGCAAGAGGTGCCGCATCGGGCGTGGCACTCGCTGCGTCGCGGGCAACAGTCGCGGCGCCGGCAGCCCCGGCATCAGGCGAGCCATTCGCCGTATCCGACGCGAGCCTCTCCCCCAACGCCGCGCGCATCAGATGGTAGACCACGTTCTGCTCGAGCGTGCCCCGCAGGAGTTCGCTGCCGGGCCCACCGCCATAGACCGCGACGTCGGTGCCGGAATGGCTCTCCTGCTCAAGCGGGACGGCGGCCTGCTGGCGGTAGTCTTCAGCCTCAGGATCGGCCTTCGGATTCCGGGTCTTGCCGGCCGCGGCACCCGGGCCACCGGCATAGCTGAGCGTGGTGTAGGGCGAACCCCTGTCGTCGAGGGCCCGCGGCAGGGCGCCGCCCAGGCCATCACTTTCGACCACCCAGCCAAGGATCGGGTTGCCGCGCTTCGGGTAGCCGCCCATCGAGAGGGTGTGGGCATGGTCGGCGGTGACGATGATCAGCGTTTGTTTCAAGTCGATTTCCTCGAGTGCGGCGGCGACCGCGTCCGAGAACTCGACCGTCTCGTCGAGGGCACGAAAGGCATTGCCGTCGTGGTGGGCATGGTCGATTCGACCGCCTTCGACCATCAGCAACCAGGGCTTGCCCTCGCCTTCGAGAACCTGGAGTGCGGCGCGCGTCATCGCGGCAAGCGTGGGTTCGTCTGCATTCTCACGCTCGCGATCCACCGCGTAGGCCATATGCGAGGGCGCAAACAGGCCGAGCAGGCGACGCGGCGGCGGCTTGCGGACGAGGGCCTCGCGCAAACCGCTCGCGTTCCACACCACCGCTGTTTCGGCGGGTTCCCGCGCCCGAAAAACTTCGATCAGGTTGCGGCCGTCCAGCCGCGCTCCGGGTTGTTCCGGATGTTCGGGGTCGGTCTGGTTTTTCGGCAGAAAAAGCGTGCGCCCGCCGCCGAGCACGACGTCGAGCCCGTTGCCGCTGGACATCTCGACGAGTTGCCGCGCCAGATCCGGGAAGCCGGCAGCCCGTGCATCGGCCGGCAAGGCTGCGTCAACTTCCCAATCGCGATTGGGTGAATGGCCGTAGCAGGCCGCCGGCGTGGCATGCGTGACGCGCGTCGTGGTCACGATGCCGGTCGAATAGCCGGCTCGTTCGGCCTGCTCGAAAAGAGTCGGCACCAGGTGCTGAGCGGTGTTCTGCCAATCATCGCGGTCGATGTCGGCATCCACCGAGAGCATTCCTATGCGGGTCTTGACGCCAGTCACCAGCGCCGTCATGGTGCCGGCTGAGTCCGGAACCTGCGAATCGGTGTTGTAGGTTTTGGCGTGGGCGAGTTGGGGGAGGGTCTCGAAGGCGAGCGAGCCTTCCTCGCCGGTGGCGCCCCGAGATTGTCCATCAAATATCCGTGCAGCCGTGACGGTGGTCGGTCCCATGCCGTCGCCGACGAAGAGGATCACGTTGCGCGCCGGCAGGGTCGGCTTTGGCAAGCTCTGCGCGAGGGCTTCGACCCGGGCCGCTCCGGCGCGGTACCAGGGGTTGTCGGCTGGGACCTGCGCAGGTGCGTCAAAGCGGAGGGGATCGGCCGAGACCTGCGCTGCTGGGTGCACGGGGGGGAAATCGGCCGATACCGGAGTTGCCAGCAGGGCCAGCGTCAGAAGGGCGGCGTTCAACCCAAACCGGCGGCGGCCGCGCCGACCCCGGGCGGGGGCAAGCGGTTCATCTCGTTTCGGGCCTTTGTCGCGGCGTTCCACGCGCGGCGTTGTACCACGCGGAGCTCGGGGCTTAAGCCATCGAGCAGGCTGAGGTCCTCGCCGCGTGTTCCCCGAGGTTTTGACAGGGAACCTGCCTTTGGTAGGCCGCAGCGGTCGGCGGGAGGTCCATAGGAGTCCCGGCGGCGCTCACGTTCAGGTCCCCGACGAGGAGAATCCCATGAAGCTCGGCATGACGCTTGGAACCTTTGGTCCGAAGATCGAGATCGATATGGAAGCGATCCGCGAGGCCGAATCCCTGGGGTACGATTCGGTCTGGTCGGCCGAGGCCTGGGGCAACGACGCGATCGTGCCGCTCGCCTGGATCGGCGCCCAGACCTCGAAAATCCGCCTCGGCACGGCGATCATGCAGATGCCGGCACGCACCCCGGCGATGTGCGCAATGCAGATGATGACGCTCGACCAGTTGAGCGACGGGCGTGCGATGTGCGGCATCGGCCCCTCGGGCCCGCAGGTGGTCGAGGGCTGGCATGGGCAGGCCTTTGGCAAGCCGCTGACGCGCACGCGCGAATACATCGCGATCCTGCGCAAGATCTTCGCCCGCGATGCCAAGGTCGAATTTGACGGCGAGTACTATCAGATGCCCTACAAGGGGGCCGGCGCTTCGGGTCTGGGCAAGCCGCTGCGCAGCATCCTGCACGGCCGCGCCGATATCCCGGTCTATACCGCGACCATTTCGCCCAAAGGCGTCGAGGTCGCCGCCGAGATCGCCGACGGTTTCATTCCGGTCTGGACGGGCCCGAAGGGGATCGAGACCTTCCTGCCCTTCATCGAGAAGGGCTTTGCCAAGGCGGGCGGCCCGCGTCCGCTCGATATCGCGCCGGTGGTCAATGTCATCCTGCACGACGACGTCGAGAAGGCGCGCGATTTCGTCCGCCCGGGCATTGCGCTCTACGTCGGCGGCATGGGCGCGCGCGAGAAGAACTTCTATAATGACCTGGTCAAGCGTCAGGGCTTTCCCGACGAGGCGAAGAAGATCCAGGATCTCTACCTCGATGGCAAGAAGAACGAGGCCGCGGCTGCCGTGCCCGATGCCATGGTCGATGCCCTCAGCCTGGTTGGCCCGAAAGAGAAGATTCGCGACGGACTGGCGGTCTGGAAGGAAAGCCGCGCGACCACGTTGGTGATCGGCAGCGACCAGCGCGGTCGGCGGGCGGTAGCAGAAATTTTGGGCTGACGAGTCAATCCCCGTCGGGGGGTGGTCGGGACTTCGGCGCTTGCCAGGGCTTGCGCAGTCGCGGCTCGATCCCGGCGGCCAGATCGGCTTCCAGCCAGCCGTGCCCGGCCTCGGGCCAGGCATCGACAAAGGGCAGATAGGGCTTCAGGTCGAGGATCGGCGTCTGGTCGAGGAGATCGATGCCGCGCACCTGCAACACGCCGGTGGTGGCGTCGAGGCTCTCCAGGCGGACGCAGGTCAGCCCGATCTGCGACGGCCGGTTGGGCGCGCGCGTCGCCAGCACGCCGCGCTTTGGCCCGCCGCGCGGCGGCTTGACGAGCGGGGCAAAACCCGTGCTGCGGTCGAAGAGAAAGATCAGCCAGAGGCGCGAGAAGGTCTCGAGCGAGGCCAGCGCGGCCCGGTAGGGGGCGGCGATTTCGATCGTGCCGGGCGCATCGCTGGCGGCACTGGGCTGATGTGGGGCATCCTGACGCCGGGTCCAGGGGGTTTTGGCATGGCCGATAATGGTGATTTCCATGGGGGTGTCTTAAGCAGGCCAATTATGGGTTGTACGAGGACGGGCCGTGGTCGATGATGGTGATTTCATGGGGGGACCTGCTGGCCCGCGGACCAGGGGCTGGCAGTGTCGGGAGTGAGCCGTGACCTGCGCTCTTTGGCGCAAGCTGCTGCTGATCGCCACCGGTAGCGCTGCGCGATGAAAGACATTCCGGGACAATCTATGTCCCGGCCTTCTGCGAGAATTGGATCTGGGACTGCCGCATGTTGACCATTCATCGGGGAAATCGCCTTGAACGGCTGAAAGACCGGCTCGCTGAGATGATCGGTGGGGCGCAGGGGTCGATTTACGCCCCGCTGCCGGTGGTGGTGCCCAACCGCGGTATGCAGCGCTGGCTGGCGCTCGAGATGGCGACGCGGAATCGGATCTGCGCGTCGGTCGATTTCCCCCTGCCAGCGCCGATGGTCTGGCGTATCTGGCGCGAGGCGCTGCCCGAATTGAGATGCGAGGATCCATTGCCGAAGGCCGTTTTGCGCTGGTGCCTGTACCGCGAATTATGCGACCTCGACCCCGAGGGCAGCTCAAAACTGGAGCAGGAAGCGCGGAAATGGCTTGGTGGCGCTGCGGCGCCGACGGAGCAGGAAGCGCGGAAATGGCTTGGTGGCGCTGCGGCGACGACGGAGCAGCAAGCGCGGATATCGTCCGCTAGCGCTGCCGCGCCGGCGGAGCGGGATGAGCTTCCTCCGGGAGGGCTGACTCGCGAGGGTCAGGCCGCTCTGCGCTGCTTCGAGACCGCTGGCCGGATCGCCGAGACTTTCGATGAATACCTGGTCTTCCGACCGGACCTCATCCTTGGCTGGGAGGCCGGCGGGCTCGACGTTGGTGCTCTTGACGAGCCCGAGGCCTGGCAGGCTGAGCTTTGGCGCCGCGTCGCTTCGAGCCTGCCGGAGGGGCTCGAAACGCTCCACCGGGCCCGGGTGCAGGATCGCTTCAAGCAGCGGCTCAGGCAGTGGCTCAAGGAGGGCGTGCTCAAGCAGGGGAGCCTGCCAGAACGTCTTTTCGTCTTCGCGGTTCCAGCTCTTGCGCCGGTTCAGCTCAACGCGCTGGAGGCGCTTGCCCAGATCATCCCGGTCGATCTTTTTACGCTCGACCCCTGCCTCGACTATTGGCTGGATGATCTGTCAGAGCGGGATTTAGCCCGTACCTCGGCGCAGCTTGAGCGTCGAGGCGGAAATTCGGGAGACTATCATCTCGACTCTGGTCATCCTCTGCTTTCGTCGTGCGGCCTGCAGGGGCGTGATGCGTTGATTGCTCTCGGTGAGATCGGCGAAAAGGTCGAGGTCGAAGACTTCGAGGATCCGCTCCCCGACGACGCCTCAGAGCCAACCCTGCTGCGTGCCCTGCAAAGCGATATCCTGAACCGCCGCGGGCCAGGGATGGCGTTGCCCTCCCGGGAGATTCCGGCCGGCGACGACTCCATCCGAATCCACGCTTGTCATTCGCCGATGCGCGAGGTCGAGGTTTTGCAGGATCAACTGTTGCACCTCTTCCGCAACCGACCGGATCTGTCGCCGCATGATGTGCGGGTGCTGGCGCCAGATATCGAGAGCTACGTTCCCTTCATCCAGGCGGTTTTCGGGGCAGCACCGCGGGAGCGTTTCATTCCCTTCGCGCTCGCGGACCGGCGGCCGCGGGCCGAGCGCCCGCTGATCGAGGCCTTTCTCGGGGTTCTGGAATTGCCCGCTTGCCGATGGACCATCAGCGAGGTGTTGCGCCCGCTTGAGTTGCCGGCGGGTCGGGCCCGACGCGGGCTTGATGCAGACGAGGTCAAATCTCTGCGGCGTTGGCTGAGGCAGGCGGGCGTGCGCTGGGGGCTCGATGCGGACCATCGCGGTGGACTCGGTCTGCCGGCCGACGCCGAGCATACCTGGGCGTTTGGTCTTGACCGGCTTCTGCTTGGGGTCGCGATGGAGAGCGACGGAACCAGCCTCTTCGAGGACATTCTCCCCACCGCTGATGTCGAGGGCATCGCTGCCCGCGTGCTTGGCCCGCTCGAAGAGCATCGGGCACTCCTGGTCGATTTTCTGCGGGACGCTCGCCGCGAACGTTCGATCCGGGACTGGCAGACGGGGCTTTCTGAGCTGCTTGACCTGCTCTTTCTGCCGCAGTCAGACGAGGAAAGGTCCGATGTTGAAACCCTGCGCGCTCGCCTGGCGGAAATGGCGGAGGAGGCGGGCCGCGCTGGAGTGGTCGATGAAATACCATTGACGGTCGTGCGGGCGGCGCTGCTGGAGGGACTGGATCAGGCTGGAGGGGCCTGGGCTTTTCTCGACGGCAAGGTGACATTTTGCACCATGACGCCGCTACGCAACGTGCCGGCACGGGTGGTCTATCTGCTCGGTCTCGAAGATACGGCCTTCCCGCGGCAGGCGCGCCGACCGCATTTCGATCTGATCGGCTTGCAGCCGAAGCTGGGCGACCGGGCGCGACGCGACGATGATCGGTATCTCTTCCTTGAGGCGCTGCTCTCGGCGCGCGACGTCTTCCAGCTCAGTTACGTCGGGAAAAACATTCGGACCAACGATGAGGAACCCGCCTCGGTGGTCGTGGGCGAATTGCTGGAGGCACTGGCTCTGTCAATGACCCCTTCGATGGTGAAGTCGCTGGCAGACAAATTAGAGTTCAGATTGGTGGATTCGGCCCGGCGTGCCGCGGTTCGACGAGCTGTGGTGGTCGAGCATCCGCTGCACGCCTTCAGCCGGCGCTACTTCGAGGCGCCGCCCGTGCCAGCTTTCGCCGGAGCACAGGCCGCGACGGCGGACGCTGGCTCGACGCCCTCCGACCCGACGGTGGCGCCGCTCCAGCCAAGCTTCGCGACCGAACTTCGTGAGGCTTTGTCTTGGGCCGGGACGCTGCGCGCGGCCGTCGGGGGGCAGCTCCGCGAGACGAAAGCCTTCGTCCCGGAGCAGGGGCTGGGCAACCCCCGGCCCGAGTTGAGGACGGTTTCGGTGGCTCGTCTGGCCACGTTCCTGCGCCATCCGGTCCGCTTCTTCCTCAATGAGGTGGCTCGCATCGATCTCCGCCTTCCCGAAGAGGAGACGTCTGATATCGAACCCTTTGATTTCGGAGAATCCCTCGAACGCTATGTTTTCGAGAGCGATTTGGTGCAACTCCTATGGGAGAAGAAGGTACCGCGGACCAGCGTTGCTGCGATTCTCCGCGCCGGGGGCCGACTTCCGCATGGCGCCATGGGGGAGGCCCTGCTGAAAGAGCCGCTTGATCGGGTTGCAGAGCTGGTGGCGCGAATCGAAGACGTCGCGCCCGGCAAGCGGCTCGGCCCGGTCGCGGTCGACATCGAGGTCGGCGGCTGCCGCATCGTCGGCTCCGTTGGTGAGTTGTATGAACGCGGACGGTTCCGTGTCGGGCTTCGGAAAGAGCTCGATGCCCGCGACGCACTCGAGCTCTGGGTCCATCATCTGATCCTGCAGGAATCTGGCAGCGCCGACGATCGCCTGGTGAGCCTGTATCTTGGCACGAAGCCTAAAGCTGATTTCGGCTTCGCCGAGGTGGATGATCCGCGGGTACTTCTGGAGGGGCTGGTAAAAATTTATCTCGATGGTCTTGTCCGGCCATCGCTGCTGGTACCGGCTCTGTCATTGATGGCAATTGAAAAAGGCGGCGACGAAAGTGCCGGGGGCGAACAGGCCGATGAGGGACTGTCGAAGCGATGGCAATTGCTGCGGAGCAAGGCCTATTCGACCGACGCGCGAAAGCCCGGCAAGCTCGATCAGCCCGAATACCAGCTTGCTTATCGGGGTCGCGATCCCCTGGCGACCGAGACTTCCTTCGAGGAGTTCGTCGACTGTGCGGAAGCTGTATTTGGGCCGCTCAAGAAGGCGCTCAAGGCGGGCAAGAAGGCCTGCGCTATTTTTGGTGAGAATGAGGGGGCGGCATGACCCCGAAGCGCTTTGAGGGGTCGGTGCCGTGGTTTCGCATCTCCTCCA
>VFKT01000050.1 GCA_009885395.1 Deltaproteobacteria bacterium
ATCCGGTGAAAGGCGCGGTTCGTCTGCGTGAGCGCAGGCGTCCCCACCCGCAGCACCTTGCGCAACGCCTCCTCCCGCGCCTCCTCAGGAATGGCCGGGTTCAGCCGCCGGATGGCCTCGCGCAAGCGCCCCACCAACACCACCTCCCCAAACGATTGCCTCCGGCTGTCTCCGCTGTGCTCCGGCTCCCGCTCCGCCGCCGGTTCCCCTGGCGCGAGATGCGGCCCGTGCCCGACCGCATAGCCCAGCTCCCCGAACCATTCGAGCGCGGCGTCTTCGACGATGGATACGTTGAGACTCATGCTTCCAGGAAAGTCAGCCGATGGGCCTTTTGGATTTTGTCGCGCCAGTCATCGTAAAGTTTGGCCTCGGCGGCAAACTCCGGCCAGCGCTTGACCGCCGCCTTCACTTCCTCGATGATCTTCGCGGCGCGGCCCCGCTTCATCATAGCTGCTTTCGCGCACGCTTCGAAATCTTCCTGCGCAAAACCGTCGCGCTTTCCGTTCAACGTCATCTGGTGCCGGGCTGTCCACGAACCGGATGGATTGTAGCTGTAGGTCACGTCAAAGGCCGGAGCGAGCGACCACACGCCCTGCTGGTTCATTAGGAACGCGATGTTCTTCACATGGTCGTCCTGATTTCGCGCCACGATGTTGAAGACCATCCGCCGGAACTGTTCCTCCACTCCGCCCATCGGCAGCTTGAGCTGGCGGATCGTCAGCAGCGCCTGCTCGTAGGCATAGGCGCCGGCCTGGTTGAAATCGAAATGGGCCAGCGCGCAGAGCGACTGCATGTGCAGCTTCTCCCCGCCCGCGAGGCGGTCAAAGCGCCGCGTCATGAAATGCCGCCGCCCGTTTTCCTCCAGCAGACGACACTCGCTCATCGTGATGCCCGCCGCCTTCGCCATCAGATGATAGGCAAACTCGACCGCGCCATAGCCCTTCGGGTCCTCCAGCTCCTTGTCCTTGTTGCCTGCGACGCCGTCGAATTTCAGCAGCCAGTAATCAAAACCCTCGCCCGCCGCGATCTGACCCGACCGCACTTCGTTCGTCACGCGGTTCCACGCGATCACCGCCTTGGCCCGCGCGCCGCCGGCCGACGTGCCCACGAGCAGGATGTCGCGCAGCGCCTTTTCCTTCCCAGCCTCGTGAAAATGCCCCTGCAAATCGCCGCGATGCGTCAGCACCTCGCCCGCCAGCCGCACGAGCGCGTCAATCCTGATCTTCATGGCCGGTCGCGGCCTCGGCCCCAGTGCCGGGGCGAACTCCAGCGCGCCCATGCCGCGCGCGCCGGTGTAGCAGAGACGCTCCACCGCGTTGAAACTCTCCGGCGTCCGGCCCTGCGTCGCCAGCCAAGCATCAATCAGCGTATTGCCGAATTTGTCTGGCAGCGAATTCGCCAGTAATCCTGGCAGCCCATGAAAGGTATTTTGCGGTAGGGTTGGAAACTCATAGACCCGCTCGCTCAAGGGCATCGTCAGTGGTGAAAGTTCGATTCCGCTGCGCGCAAACTCCGCGTCGTATTGAAACGCCGCCACGTCGCGCCCTTCATCGAGCGATACGCCACCGATGGTCCGGCCCCAGAGCTGCACCTTCGCGATCATGCCGGCTCACCCCAGGTCCACTTCTTCGGCACCCCGAACGCTGCTGGTTTGCCGGTGGCCCGCTGGCGCTTCCGGCCTTGCTGCTTTAATTGCGCCATCGGACTCGCCGCCGGTTCCGGGACCAGCGTCTCGAAGCGCTCCGCGAGCCCCAGCGCCCGGCACACCCGCAGAAAGCCGGAAAGCTGCGTCGCCACCTCGCCCGATTCCAGTCGCTCCACCGTGCGCTTCGAGACCCCGGCCTGCTCGGCCAAAGCCGCCTGCGTCAGGTTGTGGCCCAGCCTCGCGCCGGCCAGGCGCGCGCCCAGCTCCCGGAGGATGCCTTCATCGGTCAACTGCGGCGTGATCTTCATAATGCGTCGAATATGGCGAATTAAGCGGAAATAGCAAGGTTGTTCGCCACTAATGACGAGTTGAATTGATTCGCCTTTCGTGGCGAGTAACCGGCTCGCCGCCCCGCTCTTCGCCACCAGTGACGACTCGCCGCCTGAACCCCGTGCGCCCGCCCGGCTTGCAGGCCGGAAGCGCCGCCACGCTCAACTCCCCGCTCCGCAGCCTCGACAGCAGCGTGTCGCGCAGGGTGGCGAGGGTGCGGGTGAGGTTCCCCAGAGAAGGTAGACATCGACCAGGCAGCCGATGATCAGGGGCTGGGGAAGGGAAGTTGTCATGTCTGCGGGTCGGAGGACGTTCACGGCGCAGTACCGGGCAGAGGCCGCGCCTCGGGTGAACGATTCGGGTCGGTTAGGCGCGCGATCAACCAGCCGACGGCGAAGCCGCCGATATGAGCGCCGTGGGCAACGCCGATATCGCTTGAGGCGAAGAGCCAGGGCAGAAGATTTTCGACCAACAGATAGAGCCCAAGCACCAGGCGCGCCGGGACGGCGAAAACCTGCAGAAAGAAGGGCGGCAGCAGGCAGAGCAGTCGCACCTGATTTTGTGGAAAGTAGACAAAATAGAAGCCCAGAATGCCCGAGATCGCTCCCGAAGCCCCGATCATCGGAATCGGCGAGGAACCCGAAGTCAACCAATGGACTACCGTGGCGGCGAGTCCCGCACCGAGATAGGCACCGAGAAAACGCAGCCGACCCAGCCGATACTCGACGTTGTTCCCGTAGATCCAGAGGAAGAGCATATTGCCGGCCAGATGGCCGAAGCCGATGTGCAGGAACATCGACGAAAAGGGGGTCAGGCCCGATACCGCGTCTGGACGGAAACCCCAGCGGAAGACAAAAAGATCCCAATCCGATAGGTGTTGCGCCAGCGTAGCGAGTTGTTCGCCCGAGCCCACAACCTTGGAGATTTCCAGTAGATAGTTTTTGGCGAGAGGGCTGGCGAGATCCGCTGGTGTCCCCGAGAGCGGCAAAGTGAAGAAAGCCCAGACGCCGATATTGATCGCGATCAGAAACCAGGTGACCCAGGCGCGATGTCCCGGTGGATTGGGCCAATCGCCGATCGGGAAAATCACGCCAACTGACCGCGGCCGGGAAAATCAAGCACGACGCGCAGGCCGGGTGCGTTGTCCTCGAGTCGGATTTCGCCCGCGTGCAGAGTCGCCACCGCGCGCACCAGGCTGAGGCCAAGGCCACTGCCCACCGTCGAGCGGCTGGGGTCGAGGCGGCTGAAGCGCTCAAGCGCACGGCTGCGGAACGCGTCGGGTATTCCTGGCCCGTCATCTTCGACGACAAGTTCAAATCTGTCGGCACGCGCGCCACCGCAGACCCGAATCCTGCCGCCGCGTGGGACGTATTTCAATGCATTATCAAGCAGATTTCCCAATGCCCGGGCGAGAAGTTCCCGATGGCCCCGCAACTGTGCCCCGGGCTCCACGTCCGGCACCAGAGTGAGACCCGCTTCTTCGGCAAGCGGCTCGTAAAGCTCGCAACTGCTGCGGGCGAGCTCGACCAGATCGACTTCCGTAAACCCCTCGTTGGGCAGCCCCGATTCGGCCAGCGCGATGGTGAGAATTTCATCGATCAGACCGAGAACCCGATCGACGTCAGCCACCGCACCTTCCACGGCTTCCCGCGGCACGGTAGCCGAAGTGCCGCCCGTTGATTCGAGCAGCGCCAGATCGAGCCGCCCTCGCAGTCGGGTCAGCGGACTGCGCAGATCGTGCGCAATTTCGTCCGAGACCGCACGCATCGCATCCATCACCGCCGAGATCCGGTCGAGCATGCGATTCAAATTGCCCGAAAGCTCACCAAATTCGTCGCCGCTATCGGCGCCGGGCATGCGACGATCGAGCGCGCCTTCGAGGATGGCCTCGCTCTCGCGGTTGATCTGATCCAGCCGGGTCGCGACGCGCCGGCTGAGGATATAGCCGCCGGCCACCCCGATCAGCACCGTGAGTCCAAGGGCGGCAAGAAAGGCGCGGCCGACCAGGCCGCGAAATTCCTCGCGGGCCGCAAGGTTGCGTCCCACCAGAAGGCGCCGTCCGCCCGGCAAGGTCACGATGCGGGCCCGCACCATTTCCGAGGTTGGCCCCGTACCAAGCTCGAATTCCATAGGGTCCGAGGCGGCCGTCCCACGCAGGGTCAGCGCCGTCCAGGCATCCAATCCGGCGCCGAGGCCGGGCGAATTCCGGGATACCGGAGTTTGGTTTGGCAGGACTTGCGTGACCGCTTCGGGAGAGGTTTCCGGCAGCGAAAACCGATGCTTCAAGGCCGGCCCAGGCGAGCCTCCGGGCCAACGTCGCAAATTGCCGGCCAGCCATTCGAAGCGCTCGGTCGCGACCATCACCACTGTCGTGCCCCCGGGGCGGATCAGCGTCACCCGCTCGATCACCTTCGCCATCTGCCCGGGCTCGAGCGGGGCGAGGCGACGTTGCAGCGTCTCGACCTCGCTGGCAATCGCCTGATCGAGGCGCTCGTCGTGCCGGGCGAGCAACCACCAATAGAGGCCGCCCAGCATGCCGCTTGTCGCCAACGAAAAGACAAGCACATGAAGCAGCGTCGAGCGGAAAATAAGGCTGCGCCGCCGAGGGCGAGGCGCAACGCCCAGAGCGGCCGCTGGCGGGGGTGGGATAGCCACGCTTCAGGCCCCGCCCGATTCGGCGCGAATGCGATAGCCCGCCCCGCGCACCGTCTCGATCAGCGGCGAATCACCGGCGGCATCCACCTTCTGGCGCAATCGACTGATGTGAACGTCAATCACGTTGGTTTGCGGGTCAAAATGGTAATCCCAAACCCCCTCGAGGAGCATGGTGCGCGTCACCACCTGGCCCGCACGACGGGCGAGAAACTCGAGAATGGCCCATTCGCGGGGCTTCAGCTCGAGTTCGCGCGAACCGCGCCGGGCCGAACGGCCGAGCAGATCGAGAACCAGATCGCCAACCCGGATATCGGTCTGCACCGGCTCGCCCCGACCGCGCCGGGTCAAGGCCTCGAGTCGCGCCAGCAGCTCGGAGAACGCAAAGGGCTTGACAAGATAATCATCACCGCCGGCACGGAGTCCCGCCACGCGATCCTCGACACTGCCCCGCGCCGAGAGAAAAAGGACCGGGATTTTTATTTGATTCTTGCGCAGGGCTTCGACGATCGAAAGCCCGTCGAGGCCCGGCAACATGCGGTCGACCACCAGCGCATCGAAAGGCCCACTGACCGCCAGCGAAAGCCCCTGCGGACCATCCTTGGCGCGGTCGACGGTCCAACCGCTTTCGCGCAAGCCCTTCTCGAGGAAGCGTGCCGTCTCGTTGTCGTCTTCGATCACCAGAACGCGCATCCAGCCTCCTGCTCCCGAAGCGAGACTCTTGCAGCGGGCTGCCGAAGCCGCAAAGGCCCCCGACCCGGTATGGCGCCCGTGCTTTTCACCGGCCGACACCTTATCCGGCAAGACGTGCGGAGGATTGCGATTCTGAACCGCGGCGACGCGGCTCTGCGCTGCCTCAGGACGATCCGGGCCCGGCGCGAGCAGGACGGAACTCCGCTCGTCGCAATCGCCTTCTGTACCGGGAGCGATCTCGACGCCCCTTTCGTCCGACTCGCGGACGAGCTTGTGCAGCTTGACGATTCTGAGGGAGAACTCGCCGCCTGGCTCGACCGCGAGCGGATTCTCGACGCCATCGCCCGCAGCCGGGCTGACGCGGTCTGGCCAGGTTGGGGATTCCTCGCCGAGGATCCCCTCTTCGTCGAGGGGCTCGAGACGCGCGACATCCTCTTCATCGGTCCGACAGCGGCGAGCATGCGCCAGCTTGGCGACAAGATTGCGGCCAAACGCGTCGCAGAGTCGGTCGGTGTCGCCGTCGTGCCATGGAACGGCGGCCCGGTCGAGGATCAGAACAGCGCCCGGACCGCCGCCGAAAAACTTGGCTGGCCGCTGCTGGTCAAGGCCAGTGCGGGCGGTGGCGGCCGCGGCATCCGTGTCGTCACCTCTATCGAAGGGTTGGAGGAGGCGCTCCGCTCGGCACGTGCCGAGGCCCGAATCGCGTTCGGCGACGACCGCCTCTTCCTCGAGCGCCGACTCGAAGGTGGCCGGCATATCGAGGTGCAGATCGCGGGCGATACGACGGGCTGCGTCCGGACGCTCGGCTTGCGCGACTGCTCTGTGCAACGTCGGCACCAAAAATTGATCGAGGAGGCGCCACCTCCCCGCTTCGACCCGGCCCTGGCAGCGCGGCTCGAAGATTCAGCCATCCGCATCGCCCATGCGGTAGACTATCGCGGCCTTGGCACAGTGGAATTTCTGGTGCGCGACGGCGAGGCCTTCTTCCTCGAAGTCAACCCACGTCTTCAGGTGGAACACGCCATCACCGAGGAAACCACGGGTCTCGATCTGGTGGCCCTGCAATTCGAACTCGCCGAGGGCCTTCACCTCGACGAGTTCGACATCTCCCCCAACTCCGGCGTGGCGATCGAGGCCCGGGTCTGCGCCGAGGACCCCGAACAAGGATTCGCGCCAGCGCCCGGCAAAATCCTGCGCTTCGATCCCGCAAGCGGTCCCGGCATCCGTATCGAAGCCGGGGTGGTGGCCGGTGGCACGGTCGCGAGCGCTTTCGATTCCCTGGTGGCACGCGTGATCGCGCGTGGTCGCACGCGCGAGGAAGCCCGTGCCCGCCTGCGCGCCGCTCTCGCCGAGACCGATCTCGTTCTGGCCGGTGGTACCACCAATAAAGGCTTTCTCATGGAGGTGCTCGATACGCCCGACTTCCACCAGGGCACCATCGACACCGGCTGGCTCGATCGGCGCATGACGGCGGCGACGGTCTCGGGGATCGCGACCAGCACTGCCGCGTCTAGTCAAGGTATTGACGCTGACGCGCTGGTCGCGGCGGCCATCCTCGGCTACCGCCGAACCCGCGAATCCGAACGCCGTGCCTTCTTTGCGGACCCGAGTCTGGCCGATCCGGCACGCGCACCCGGCTCTTCCGGTCACGAGATCGATCTGCGATGCCGCGGCGTCGACGCGCGGTTGCGTGTTCTCGCAGAGCACCCTGGAGTCTACCGGGTGCGCCTTGACGGCCTCGAAATCACGGCGACACTCCGCACTCTCGATACGTCCTACGGTTGGCTTGAGATCGCCTCGCGCATGCGCAAGCTCTCCTTCGACGCCGACGACGCCGGGGTGCGGCTTGAACTTGATGGCCGTCCACAACGTTTTGATTGGCAAGCCGGAGGTCGGGTACGCGCGGCCACACCGGGCTCGATCGTGCGGGTCGATATCAGGCCGGGTGATCCCGTTTCCGCCGATCAAACGCTCGGTTTGCTGGAAGCGATGAAAATGGAGGTGGCCTTTCGCAGCCCCGCCTCCGGTGTGGTGCGAGAGGTGTTGGTGGCACCGGGGCAGACGGTCCGTGCCGGCGATCTTCTGGTGGTGATCGAGTCGGAGGGTATTTTGGCTAAGACAGGCGGGCAGGTGCTCAAGCTGCCCGCCGAAGCCGTACCGATCCGGCCCACCAACGATCCCGAGGGCGCGATTCTTGGCTTTGATGTGGACGAGGCCGAACTGCGAGCCCTTGCGGCCGCACTTGAGCCGGCCACCGACGGCGCGGAGACCCCCTCGACGGGTGGCGTCGATCCGTCGGCGCGGCACGTCTCTTTCACGCCGGTAAGAGACGGTGGCGGCGGTGTAGAAAGGCTCGACGGAGATTCCCTCGGGCCTCGCGTCAAGTTTTTCCCGGCGACCGATGGGAGTGGCGCCGCAGAAAATCTCGACGGAAGAGCGCTGCCAGCCGAGCGCCTGCGTGCCAGTGTGGTCACGTTCTCCGATCTCGAAATTCTCTTCGACCGGACGCCCCGCACCGGCAGCGATGGCGAGCCGGGGCCATCGAGCGAAGCCTGTCTGCGACTGCATCTGCGCCGCATCCGAGAGGCGGGCCATGGCCTCGATCCAGCCTTCGTGCTCGATCTCGAACGTGCCCTCGCCCATTACGGCACCACCAGCCTGGCGCCGGGCCCGTCGCTGGAGCGGGCGTTGTTGCGGATCTTTGCCGCGCGTCGCACCGGGGTGCTGCGGCACGAATTGGCGCGAGCGGCGATTCGACAGCTCGAATCCAGGGTCAGCGCAGGTCTCGGTTTGCGTCACGATCGCGGCCTGGCTGCTGCGCTTGACCGAATCGCGACGCTGCGGGGAACCGTCCCCGATGCGCTCGCGGACGCGGCGGCCGAGGCACGGCATGCGATCTTCGACGAACCTCGCCTGCGACGCCGCCTCGGGGGCCTCGCAAGAGGCAGCGACCCCGACGCGGCCCTGCTGGAAAGCGTGCGGGCGCGTTTCTCGGCTTTCGATCTGGAGACCCTGCAAACGCCGCCGGGTCTCGAGGCGTTTCTCGCGCACGACCGCGAAGATGTCGGCGACGATCGCGTTTTCGTGATCGCCCGCGTTCGCGGCCGGAGCCATCGCTCGGGTCGGCTGACGCGGCTTCATCTGGCAGCATTCGAAGGCGCCTTCCACGATGCCACCCGCCTGCTGCGGACGGTGCTTGCCGAGCGCGACCCCGAGCGTCGGCTGCAATGGAACCGGATCTGGCTCCTCGTCGAACCGGCGGTTGCGCCCGGCCCCTCGACGATCAATGAATTGGTACGACGTCTGGCGCCGGCGACGCGACGGCTTGGTCTCGAGCGGGTCGTGGTCCGGTTCCGTCAGATCGACCCACTCGATGCCGAGATAAAACCGCGCGATATCGAGTTGGCGGTCTCCGACCTGACGGGGACGCGCCTGCATGCCGAGTTGCGCGAACCCCACGACGACCGGCTGCGCCCACGCTCCGCCTATGAGCGACGGATGGGCGAGGCCCGCCGACGCGGCTATCTGCCGCCACACGAAGTCGTGCCGCTCCTCGGCGAGACCTTCGAGGAGTTCGACCTCGATGGCGATGCCGACGCGCTCAAGCCGAGAGCGAAAAGCGTCAAGGGTCGTCCGCCCGGTGAGCATCGCGCCGGTCTGATTTTTGGGATCGTCACAAGTTTCACACCCGAACTTCCGGAAGGCCTGCCGCGGGTGGCCATTCTCTCCGACCCGACCCGCGGCATGGGCGCGCTGGGTGAGGCGGAATGCGCCCGGATCGTGGCGGCCCTCGACCTCGCCTGCGCCCGCAATCTGGCGGTCGACTGGATCCCCGTTTCAAGTGGCGCCCGCATCGCCTTGGACAGCGGCACCGAAAACCTGGATGCCACGGCCCGGGTGGTCCACCGGATCATCCGTTTCACTCGCGCCGGCGGTGCGATTCATATCGTGGTGGACGGCCCAAACGTCGGCGCCCAGGCCTATTTCGACGCGTTGTCGACGATGATGCCCGAGAGCCGCGGACTTTTAATCATGACGCCACGCGGTTCAATGGTCTTGACCGGCCGTGCAGCACTCGAAGCCTCGGGATCGGCCTCCGCCGAGGACGAGGTGGCTATCGGCGGCTACGAGCGCACCGCCGGCCCCAACGGCGAGGCACACCATCTGGCGCGCGATCTGGCATCGGCCTGCCAACTCCTGCTCGAGCACCACCGCCATGCGACTCCGGCACCCGGGCAGGCCGGGCCACCGCGACGATCGACCATCGACACTTTTGACCGCGACGTCTCGCTGCACGCCTATCCAGCGGACGCACCCGGAGGCTTTGCCACCGTTGGTGAAATTTTTGCGGACGGCTCGAATCCCGGCCGACGGCGGCCCTTTGCCATCCGTCCGGTGATGCGCGCCCTGATCGACATCGATTCGGTTCCACTCGAACGCTGGCGCGATCAGGCTGGTGCCGAAACCGCGGTCGTCCAGGATGCCTTTCTCGGCGGTCAGCCCATCTGCTTGATCGGCATCGAGAATCGCAACCTGCCCCGGCTCGGGCGCCGCCCACCCGACGGACCCGGCGAGTGGACGGGTGGAACGCTCTTCCCTCAATCCTCGAAAAAAATCGCGCGCGCCATCGCGGCGGCAAGCGGGGTGCGGCCGGTGGTCGTATTGGCCAACCTCTCGGGCTTCGATGGCTCGCCGGAATCGCTGCGCAAACTTCAGCTTGAACACGGCGCGGCGATCGCGCGCGCGGTTGTCGGTTTCGAAGGGCCGCTGCTCTTCCTCGTCCTCTCGCGTTACCACGGCGGTGCCTACGTCGTGTTTTCACGGCATTTGAACCCCTCCCTCGCAGCCGGCGCGCTCGAGGGTGCCTTTGCGTCCGTGATCGGCGGCAGTGCCGCGGCAACCGTCGTTCTGGGTCGCGAAGTCGAAAGCCGTGCCGCGCTCGATCCGGCCGTTGATCAAGCCCGGCGGCTCGCCGCCGACAGCCCTTCCGCGGCCCACCATGCGGCGCTTGACCGGGCGCGGGCCGAAGCTCTGGCCCGTGCGCGCGCGGCAGTCGCCTCAGAATTCGATACGGTGCACGACGTGGCCCGGGCTTTACGGGTGGGCTCGCTCGAGACGATCCTGCCGGCGAGCCAGATGCGCCCCTGGCTGATCGGGCGGCTTGGCGACGGCGCGATGCCCTGAGAAGTCTGCCGGTCGGCTTGCACCGACGTATCCGCTCGCGGCTGTCCGAGGTGAAGGTGCCTCCACGGCCTGCGACCAATGCGTCGGCTTCGGCAGAAATTTCGTCAAGCGAGGCGAGGAAGCGCGGCGGAATTTTCCGCCAGGAAACATATGGTCCGCTTGTACGAGTTCTGGAAATAGAAGAAGGCAACACTCTCGACCGACGAGATGCTCGCGCGCAACTGCGGCGGGCCGGGCTGATTTGCCGTGGATCGCATCCGCGCGTCGGACTAAATCCAAAGTGGCGACCCATTTGACGCCAGATCCTTCCTGAAACTGCTCTTTTCGAACCCGGGAGCGCCGTTGGCGAGTTGATCGAGGCCGAAGGGCTGGTTGCCGTCTGCGACCTCACAAGGCTCGATGCTCTGAGTCAGATTCAGGGAAGAGTCGGCGTAGACTCGGGTCGGCCACGCCGAACGTCGAGCCGTGCGGGGGGAACGCATCGCTCCCCGACCTGAGGAGGTTGCCCTCCTGATCCGCCTTTGCCTAAGTGTCCTGCACTCGACCGGGACCTGATATGCGACAGGGTCTTGGCAAAAACAACGGATGGGTGCGATCGACAATGCGTGAATGTCTTAATTTCTATATCGATGGCGAATGGGTCCAGCCAGCGAGCCCGGAGGTTTGCGACGTTTTGAACCCGGCCACCGACGATGTGATCGGCCACATCAGCCTCGGCAGTAAGGCCGATGTCGACAAAGCCGTTGCCGCTGCGAAATCGGCCTTCGTCACGTTCTCACGCACCAGCCGCGAGGAGCGCGTCGGCCTGCTTGAACGCGTGCTTGCCGTCTACCAGGCCCACCTCGTTGAACTTGCCGAGACCATCTCCATGGAGATGGGAGCCCCGATGTGGCTGGCCCAGGCGGCGCAAGCGCCCTCGGGAATGGCGCATCTGATGAGTACGCTCGAGGCCCTGAAGACCTTCGAGTTCGAGACCCGCAGAGGCAGCACCCGAATCGTGCGCGAACCGGTCGGAGTCTGTGGTCTGATCACGCCCTGGAACTGGCCCGTGAACCAGATCATGTGCAAAGTGGCTCCCGCGATCGCAGCGGGCTGCACGATGGTGCTGAAGCCGAGCGAAATCGCCCCTCTCAATGCCATCATCGTGGCAAACATCCTGCACGAGGCCGGGGTTCCCCGCGGTGTTTTCAACCTCGTCAACGGCGATGGTCCGAGGGTCGGGGCTGCGCTCTCGGCGCATCCCGATATCGATATGATGTCGTTTACCGGTTCCACACGAGCCGGAATCCAGGTCGCTAAAAATGCCGCCGATACCGTCAAGCGAGTAGCTCAGGAACTCGGCGGAAAATCGGCCAACATCATTCTGGACGATGCCGATCTGAAGGCCGCCGTGACCAACGGCGTGCGCGCCTGCTTCACCAATAGCGGTCAATCCTGCAATGCACCGACGCGGATGCTGGTGCCGGCCGCAAAGCATGCCGAGGCCGTCGCGATCGCGCGCGACATCGCAAACAGTATCGTCGTGGCAAATCCGGCAGATGCTCCCCCGGGTGCGATCGGACCCGTCGTGAGTCGGCAGCAGTGGACGAAGATCCAGGGCCTGATCAAGGCAGCTATCGACGAGGGCACGGAGCTGGTCGCCGGCGGCCCGGGCCTTCCCGAGGGGCTGACACGCGGCTGCTTCGTCAAGCCCACCGTATTTGCCAACGTTCGCAACGACATGATCATCGCGCGCGAGGAAGTCTTTGGGCCGGTCCTCGCCATCCTCCCCTATGCGAACGAAGAAGAGGCGATCCAGATTGCGAACGACACTATTTATGGATTGTCGGGCTATGTTCAATCCAGCGACCCCGAGCATGCCTACCGTGTGGCCTCGCGCCTGCGCACCGGCAACGTGCACTTGAACGGAGCGGGCCCGGATTTCGCCGCCCCCTTCGGCGGCTACAGGCAATCGGGCAATGGTCGCGAATGGGGCGATTTCGGCTTCGCCGAGTTTCTAGAGGTGAAGGCCGTCATGGGCTGCAGCAAATCCGGCTGAGACGCTTTCTCTCGGCGGAGAACAAGGGCTTGATTGCAACGAGCAGTCCGGCGTAGTGCCAAGCATGATTCTAGAAGGAAAAACGATCGTCATCACGGGGACGGGCCCCGGACTCGGGGTGGAGATCGCACGCGGCGCCCTGCGCGATGGGGCGCAGCTCCTGCTCGCAGCCCGCAACGAGGAGCGCTTGGCGGCGCTTGCCCGCGAACTCGACCCCTCGGGCAAGCGCGTCGCCTGGTGCGCGGCGGACATCACCGACGATGCGGCCTGCGCCCGCCTGGCCGATGTCGCGATCAGCCGCTTTGGCGGCATCGACGGTCTGGCCCAGGTGGCGGCACTCGACTCGACCCATGGCGGCCTTTTCGACGCCGACCTCGATGAATGGAAACGAGCGCTTGAAGTGAACGTGGTCGGCCCGGCGCGGGTGGTGCGTGTGTTGGCGCCGGCGCTGCGAAATCGGGGCGGCGGCTCGATCGTTTTGATTGGCAGTCAGGCCAGCTTCCTGCCGGCTGCCTTGCCGCAGATCGGCTACGCCTCTTCGAAGGGCGGCCTGTCGCGGATGATGGTTCATATGGCGCACGAGCTGGGCCCCGAGCGGATCCGCGTCAATTGTGTGGTGCCTACCTGGATGTGGGGACCTCCGGTCGAGCGTTACGTCAAGTACATAGCGAAGAATCGCGGCGTGTCGGAAGAAACCATCGTCGGCGAGATCACCCGTAATATGCCGCTCGGCGAAATCCCGCGCGATGAGGACGTCGCCGAGGCCGTGCTCTTCCTCTTATCCGATCGCGCACGGATGATCACCGGGCAGCATCTGCTGGTGAACGCCGGCGAATTCATGCCGTGAACGATGCGTTGGTACGGCAAACCGCGGGCTGAACGCCTTGAGAGCTTGGCGCTGCGCCACGGCGACGGCGCGACAAGGCCCGTTTCCCCCGAAAGGCGCTCTGCGCGCCTCAGAATCCCGGCGCTGCCCCACGGCGACGGGGCGACAAGGCTTGTTTCCCCCAAAAGGCGCTCCGCGCGCCTCAGAATCCCGGCGCTGCCCCACGGCGACG
>VFKT01000221.1 GCA_009885395.1 Deltaproteobacteria bacterium
GCGGCAAGGGCGTGTCCGCCGGGCTTGCCAAGCGCCTCGAGCGCTTCGACCACCGCCTTCCGTTCCGCGACGGGCCGGTTCTGCCCGAGCTTCCATTTGCCCTCCATTCGCTCAATCGTGATCTCAAAGGCCACGATGCTCGAGAGCAGCCGTTCGGTGAGTGGACCATCCGCGATTTCATCAAGGCACCAATCCGAGCCGACCCGCTCCTCGTGGACCCGGGTGAGGGTGTCGAGCAGGGCTCGGGTCTCGCTGCCCGGAGCGCAGGGCCGCACGACGCCCTCGACCTCCACCGCGAGGTAGTTCCAGGTCGGCACCGCAGGCCCCTGGCTGCCATACCAGCGCGGCGAAACGTAGCCCTGCGCACCAAGAAAGCTGACGACGGCTCGCGCGCCCGACTGGAGCAGCCTGGACGCCGGGTTGGCGCGTGCCAAATGCCCGCGGAGAACACCCGGCGCATCGTCGCGGCGCTCGAGATGCAGGGGCAAGCCCACCAGGACCGGACCTTCCGTTCCTGTCAAAACACAAATACCGAACGAGACCTCCCGGATCAGCGTCTCCAGCGCGTCGCGGGAGTCGACGGCAAACGCAGAGGGTCGATACACGCACCCTCCTTAGCCACGAAAAGGCCGCGTTTCGAGCCATCGGGATTCGTCAAGCGTGGAGCAACGCCTTGCCCCGCGCGCGCCAGCGGCTCATTCGGCCGGTCGGAGACGAAGCTCGACACCGGCGAGCCACTCCATCACCTCGACCAGGTCGGTAAAGTCCCGCGTCCCGAACCCTTGCGCCCGCGCCAGCACCAGCGCCTGCGCAACTTGCGCCCCCACTGGGGTAGGCACCGAAAGGTCGCGCGCCAGATCGAGCAGCAGTCCGGCATCCTTTACCGCTAGATCAAGCGCAAACTGCGCCGGCCGGCCGCGTTGATTGAGCCCCTCGACAATATGGTTGATAAAGACATTGCCGCCCCCGGCGGCACGCACCATCTCGACCATGGTGCGAAGATCGATTCCGGCACGAGCGCAAATCGCGAGCCCTTCGAGGGAAACCCAGGTGGTGGCGAAGGCGAACAAAGAATTGACCAGCTTCGCCGTGTTCCCACTGCCGAGCGGACCCATATAGAAAGCGCCGCGTCCGAGGCTCTCCAACAAGGGCCGGACGCGCGCCACCGCCGCATCCTCGCCGCCGAGCATAAAGACCAGCATCCGCGCCTGCGCCCCCGGAGCGCCGCCGGTAAGAGGCGCCTCGACCAGAGATCGTCCCTTTCGCGCGAGTGCCGCACCAACCCGGCGCACCGTCTCGGGTGCATTGGTGGTGAGATCGACCAGAACCGCGTCCTCGCGAGCCGCGGCACACCAACGCAGGGCGACATCCTCCATCACCGCCGGCGTCGGCAGCGAGAGAAAAGTGATTTCAGCCCCGGCGGCCAGCGTCGCCACATCGGACGCGGCGCGCCCGCCCGCCGCGACGATGGCCGCCTCGCGCTTTGGATTCTGGTCGTGGACCACCAATCGATGCCCATCAGCGGCGAGGTTCGCCGCCATGGCACCGCCGATATTGCCGAGCCCGATGAAGCCCAGATCGAGGCGATCCAGCTTCGCCTGTCCGCGCGGTTCTGTCATCGCCGCGAGGTATCACGGACTGCCGCGGCGCAACAAGCTGGCGCCCGGCGGCTCCGGTCGCTACCTGCCTCGCACGCCACCATGGGCCGCACCATTCATTTCGTTTCGCTCGGATGCGCCAAAAACCGCGTCGACACCGAGGTCATGCTGGGAGTCAGCGACGGCGCAGGCTGGGACTTCGTCGACGATCCGTCTGACGCCGAGACGATCGTGGTCAACACCTGCGGCTTCATCGGCCCTGCAAAGAAAGAATCCATCGATACCATCCTCGATATGGTGCAATGGAAAACGGCGGGCCGCTGCGAGAAGCTGGTGGTCGCCGGCTGCTTAGCACAGCGCTACGTCACTCAACTCGCCGTCGAAATGCCAGAGGTCGACCATTTTCTCGGTTCGAGCGATATGCTGCGGCTGCGCGAGGTTCTTGACGACCGCGCCGGCCGCATCCTGGTCGGAGATCCTGCCAGCTGGATCATCGGCGCCGATGATCCGCGGCGCCTGACACAGCGCGGACACAGCGCCTTTGTCAAGATCGCCGAGGGCTGCAACCGTACTTGCAGCTTCTGCGCCATACCCGGAATCCGGGGCAAGCAGCGGTCGAGGTCGATCGAAGATATCACCCGCGAGGTAACATCCCTGGTCGCAGCGGGTGTCGTCGAGATTTGCCTTGTCAGCCAGGACACCATCGCCTGGGGACGTGACCTCTCCGATCGCCCGACCTTGGCCGAATTGACCGCGCGCCTGGCCGACGTGCCAGGATTGCGCTGGCTCCGGCTGCATTACCTCTACCCCGAAGCGCTCTCGGAACCGCTGGTCGAGTTGCTCGCCGAACATCCCGTCGTCCTGCCCTACGTCGATATGCCGCTGCAGCACGCAAGTGATGCCGTGTTGCGACGGATGCGACGCGGCCACGGCGGCAGCCGGATTCGCGATCTGGTCAGCCGGCTGCGCAATCGCATCCCAGATCTCGTGTTTCGCACGACTTTTCTGGTCGGACACCCGGGCGAGAGTGAAACTGATTTCGACGAATTGCTCGATCTCGTGCGTTGGGCGCAATTCGACCATGTCGGCGCCTTTGTCTACTCACACGAGGAGGGAACGGCGGCCGGATCGATGAAAGATCTGGTTCCGGCCCGCACCGCCCGCTCCCGCGCCGGGCGGCTGATGACGGCACAACGTCGCATCAGCCGGGCCCGGCAACGCAGCCGCGTCGGCCAGGAGTTCGAAGTGCTGGTCGAAGGTGTCAGCGAGGAACACGAGCTTCTTCTCGATGGCCGCTGGTGGGGGCAGGCGCCCGACGTCGATGGCAAGATCATCCTGGCCAACGGCACGGCCCGACCGGGCGAGTTGCGACGTGCCCTCATCACGCAGGCCGCCGATTACGATCTCGTCGCTGACCTGCTGGCACCCGACGGCTTGCACGACGCGCCCCCCGTCCACGCCTGATGGACCTCAGCTTATTGTTGCCTTGCCTGACCAATGCTTTGGCGCAGCTCGCCGACCGCGCGGCCGAGATCGTCCAAAACCGGCCAGCCGTCGCCGGCATCGACGAGCCGAGCGTGGAGTTCTTCTAGAAACCAAAGTTGATCCGACGCCGGAGCGCTGAAGCGCTGCCAAGAGGCGGCGCCGAGACGCGTCTGGTCGGCCAGCATCTCGCGAAGATTATGCAGCTTGTCGCAGGCCGTGATCAGTCGGGCCGAGCGCGACATGACCTGGAGGTGCCCGAGCGTCTGTTCGCGCCGGAGCCGCCAAGGAGCCTTCGCCTCGCCTGTCGTTGTGTCGGCCATAGAATCGCTACATTCCGCGACGATCAATTTAATCCGCGACCCGAAACGCCGACCGATCTCATCAAGCGTGGTGCGGCCGCCCTGATCCTCGGGCGCATCGTGCAGCAGCGCGGCACTGGCTTCGGCTTCGTCGCCGCCGTTTTCCAGCACCAGGGCTGCCACCGCGAGCAGATGAGCAACGTAGGGGACGGATTTGCCTTTGCGGGTCTGGCGAGCGTGCAGCCGAACGACAAAGCCAAGCGCCGCCGCGAAGGTCTCACCGAGAAGCATCAAAACTGATCCGTCCCAGGGCCGACCTTGAAGCTGGTCGGCCCCGGTCGTGAATTATTTCTGCTGGACTGACTCGAGGTAGCGTACGATGGTCAGGATCTGGGCGTTCGCCACCTGCTGCCCCGTCATATCGGCTCGCATCGGATTGCCGATGACCTCCGACCAGACCGGCATCTCGCGCGTGCCGTGGGCCGCAATCGGGGCGTCACCATTGACGATCGACAGCACTTCGTTGACCGGAAACGTGCCGTCGTTCTTCTTCGCCAACAACGTCAGGTTGGTCGGTGGCTGCTTGAAGAAGCTTGAGGCGATGCCGTCGCCCTTGCCCGCTGGCCCGTGGCAAGTTCCACAATTCTTGACGTAGAGCTGGTGCCCCAGGTGGACCGCGAGCTGGGCGCTGGTCATACTCGCGGCGTCGCCGGCGAGCGCGTCGCCCCGCAGACCGAAGCCGCTTGCCGCCACTACGAACGCCGCCGCTGTCGCGACCTTCGTTAAACTTTTGCCATACGTTGCCATCGATTTCATCCCCTTCTGCTACCGGCCCAGACGCTCCGAGCGTGCTCTGGGCGACCGGTTTTGCCCATGCCCGGCGAAAGGGCAAGCGGCGAGGGGGGCGGCAGGCTGAAGCGGCGCCCCAGCGCAGTTCCGGCGGCCTGCGGTCGGCCTTCAGAGTCCACGACTGGCCACTCGGGGCACCGCTACTTCGGCCAAGCCACGGCGACGGTTGCCGGCAGCCACCAGGAGCGCAGCACGGGGGCCCTTGTGGCCCTGCGTCACGGAACCCTCAGGGGAGCCTGGCCCCGCCTTGCTGCGTCGATCGTGCCGGCCGGTCTCCCAACCCGACGACGCCGTCCTCTGGCGGACCGGGAGCGGCCCTGATTCAGTCCGGCCGTGCCAAGCGAACTCCGCCCGTCCACCACCCCCTGGCTCCTCGCCCTGGGCGCCGCTCTCGGTCTCGCCACCGCCATCGGTGGCATCCTGGAACCCGGACCCGCCAGCGAGGCCTTGCTGCCGGGCGACGCCGCGGCCGTGGTCAACGGCGAAATCATCGACCGCGCACAATTCGAGCGGGCTGTCGGCCTGCTGGCCGCAGACTCGAAGAACGAAATCACCGCCGCCGACCGTCACCACGTCCTCGACCGCCTGATCGAGGAGGAATTGCTCGTGCAACGGGCTCGCGAACTGATGGTCGACCGACACGATCGCCGGGTCCGTTCTCTGCTGGTCAGGTCAATGATTGATTCGGTTCTTGCCGACAGCGAGGCCAGCGAGCCCGATCCGGCAGACCTCACCGCCTTCTATGATCAGCATCGTGATTATTTCGCCCCGACAGGCCGGATTCAGGTGGAAGCCCATCGCTTTGGGCAGAGGCCCGCCCAGCCGGGCGATGACCCGCGCGCTCGCGCCACCGAAGCCGTGCGCCGGTTGCGCAGCGGGAAGGCCGCAGCCTTGGTCGACGCCGAGTTGGCCGACCCTCAAATCGCGCCACTGCCGCGCAGCCTGCTGCCGCCCTCGAAGCTTCGGCAATACCTCGGACCCACTCCGACGAAAATTTCCCTGACGATCGAAACCGGGAGCATCAGCGATCCGATCGAGAGCGGTGGTTCCTGGTGGGTCGTCCGCGTCGTCGATCGCCAAGCGGGCGAGACACCCGCTCTCGAGGAGATTTCCGACGAAGTCAAGAGTGAAATGAGGCGGCGCAAGGGCGAAGAGGGGCTGCGTGCCTATCTCGCGGAACTGCGAAGCCGTGGCGACGTTCAGATCGCCACGGACGCCTCATGAGCCGGAGGGCGGCAGATTTCCCGGCGCCTGGCCCGGGACGCGGCGCAGCGTCGATGGTGATTACGGCGCCTGGCCCGGGACGCGGCGCAGCGTCGATGGTGCTAGCGCCGCCTTGGCCGGACCTCTCCTTCGCAGGCGTATGCCGACGGCCAAGGGGCATCCCTTCAACCCCCGCAGCCCTGCTCCTTTCGATGGCCTTCGTGTTTTCGGCGCTGCCCGCCGCAGCGCATACGCGCAGCGCTTCCTATTCACGCCTGGAGATCGCAGCGCCGGCCGGGGCCGGCACCTCGGAGCGACTCGCACGAGTACAGCTTCGCATTCCGCTGCTTGAACTGACCCGGCACCCGCCGACACACCTCTGGCCAAGCTACCTCGCCACGCACAGCACCGAGCAGACGCTGTACTTCGACGACGAAGGCCTCGTGGCACGCCACGACTACGACGTCGAGATCA
>VFKT01000396.1 GCA_009885395.1 Deltaproteobacteria bacterium
CGTCGTATTCTGGTGGTCGACGACGAGGAGAAGATCCGCACAAGCCTGCGTGGTGTCCTCACCGACGAGGGCTATGAAGTCGCGTTGGCCGAGGACGGCCGCCGGGCGCTGGAGCACCTGGCGCTGGCGGTGCCTGATCTTGTGTTGCTGGATGTCTGGCTGCCCGAGATCGACGGGCTCACCCTGCTCGAGCGCATCCGCGAAGACCACCCAACTTTGCCCGTGATCGTGATCTGCGGCCACGCGAATATCGAGGCCGCCGTACGCGCGACGCGGCTTGGCGCCGCGGATTTCATCGAGAAGCCTTTTTCAATTGACGATCTGCTGGCCTCGATCGACCGTGCCCTTGGGCATGAGACGCTTGCCGGTGCGCCCGAACCTTTGCGCTCCCACAATCCCGGCGACGACGCGGCCATCGGCGTGCAGCAGAAAACGATTTTGCGCAGCGTCACCGCGACCGGTCTGGGCCTCCATACCGGCGTGCGGACGGGCATCATCCTGCACCCGCTGCCGCCGGGTAGTGGCATCGTTTTCCAGAGTCTTTCCTCTGAGAAGACGGTACCGGCGCACGTCGATTTTGCCGATTCGACTGGCTACGCAACCACGCTCTACCGTGCCGGTTTTGGGGCCAAGACGGTGGAACATTTGCTTGCCGCAGCCAACTGCTTCGGAGTCACCAATCTGCTGGTCAAGATGGAGGCCGAGGTGCCGATCCTCGATGGTTCGGCACTTGGATTCTGCGATCTCTTCGAGAGCGCGGGTCTTGAGTTGCAGGACGGTCCGACGCTCGCCGCCTGCGTGGTGGCTCGGCGTTTTGAAATCACTGAAGGGATGAGTTCGATGGTGGTCGAGCCCGCCGAGCGGTTGACCATCGACTACACGCTCGATTACCCCGAGCCCGTCGGTCGGCAGCGCTATGTCTACGAGCATCTAGGCGCCGATTCATTTCGCGACGAGATTGCGCCCGCCCGCACTTTTGGCTTCGTGCATGAGTTCAAGCAGCTCGCATCGGTGGGGCTTGCCGCCGGCGGGCGGCTTGATAATTGTGTGTTGATCGGAGAAGACGGAGTGATCAACGGCGAGCTGCGCTTCAAGGATGAATTTGTCCGGCACAAGATCCTCGACGTCCTTGGCGATTTCGCGCTGCTCGGCACGCCACTGGTCGGTCGCATCACGGCGGTCGCAACCGGGCATCGGCACAACGTGCGCATGGTGCGCGAGCTGCTCTCGGCCTGAAAGGAACGGTCGATGATTGAGCTGAGTCGTGCGGATGAGGTCTTCGTCTTGCGGTTCGACTCGGGCGAGAATCGCTTCGGCAGGCTCTTTGTCCGGGAGCTTAATCAGGCACTCGACGAAGTTGAGGCTTGTGCCGGTCCAAAGGCCTTGGTGACGACCGGCAGCGGGAAGTTTTTCTCCAACGGCCTCGATCTAGAGGAAATGCAACGCGAAGTCGGCGGCGCTGGCGTCGACGGCTATCTGCGAGACATCCTCATGACGATGGCGCGGGTACTGACGTTCCCGGCGGCCACCGTGGCCGCGGTGAACGGTCATGCCTTTGGTGCCGGAGCGCAGTTGGCCGTGGCGCACGACCATCGACTGATGCGCGTCGATCGCGGGTTCTGGTGCATGCCCGAGATTGATATGCACGCGCCGCTGCATCCGGGAATGCTGAAGCTCCTGGCCGCACGGATTCCGGCGGCTGCGCTGCACGAACTCATCACTACCGGCAAGCGCTACGGCGGGGCGGAGGCGCAAGCTCGCGGCATCATGGACGAGGCCGTCGCCGAAGCCGAGTTGCTGCCGCGTGCGATCCATATTGCCGCCGGGCTTGCGGCGAAGAGCCATCCGGTGCTGGGAACTCTCAAGCGCAGTCTCTACCCCGAGGTGCTCAAGGCATTGGCCGGGCCGATGGGGCTTCCGGATTGAGTGCGGCGCGGACCAGTTCGAGTCTGTCGTTGCCAAAATACATATCCGCGCGGTCGACGAAGAAAGTCGGCGAACCAAAGCCGCCACGCGCGATCAGCTCGTCGGTGTTTGCGCGCAGCTGGGCTTTGCAGGCAGGCGTTTCGATCCGGGCGAGCAGGTTGTCCGGGTCGAGGCCGATGCGGCTGGCGATGCGACGCAAAACCTCGGGCTGCGAAATATCTTCAAGGTTGCCCCAGTAGGTCTCAAAAACAGCATTTGCCCAATCGACGAGACGGCCCTCCTCCTCGGCGACGAAGCAGCCGCGCATCGCGCGCACGCTGTTCACCGGAAAGACCGGAGGCTGGCCGATGCGCAGCCCGGTCAGGCGCGCCCAGTCGGCAAGATCCTTGACGTAATAGAGCGCCTTGCGGCGGGCCCCGCCTGGATCGGTGGTTGCGGTCGCGCTTGAGCCTGTCGCATCGTGGTGCGCGCCAGAGTTTGTTGCTCCGGCCTGCCCGTCGCTCCGCCTTGCCGTGGCGGTCGTCCCGATTGCGTCGGCTGTGGCGGTGGGGTCGGCCGTGTCGGGGCTGCTTTCGCGCGGGGCGACCTCCCGGCTTGTGTCGCGTAGCGAGTTGGTCATTTGAGATCGCTGCTCGTAGAGGCCCCGGTTCACGGCATTGAAGACGCCGCCGACCAGGATGGGGCGCCAATTCACCAGGCAGGCTGTCTCCCGGATGATTGCCTGGAGCCGATGGAAGGCGAGGTAGCTCCAGGGGCTAGAGCAATCAAAAAAGACGTCCAGGGTGTGCCGGCTGGTGGCGTTCATCGACCCGAGGTTAGCACCGGGCGCAGCGAGGCTGAGGGGGCCAGTACGGCTGGCCGGCGGAAGCCTCCGCGGGCCTGAGCTGTGCGAGGGCGGAGGTCGTCGCTGTGCGGGCCCCGCAGTGGCGGCTCGTGGGCCGGTTATCGATGCGAGTATGTTCCCAGCAGAGGTCGTCCCTGTGCGGGCCCCGCAGTGGCGGCTCGCCGGTAGGCATGACAAGCTCGCGGGATGCGCTTGAAGTCGAATGGGATCGTGGGTCGCCACTTGGCGTTTGGCTGGGTTCTCCTCCTCGCGGCGTCGGCCTGCGGCAACGTCGGCGACATCGGACAGGCGGCGTCTGATCCGCTTTTGCCGGGGCCTTTCGCGGTCGGTGTCACCAGCATCACCTTCGTCGACCCGGCGCGTGGCCGCCCGCTCTTGACGGAAATCTGGTACCCGGCCAGCGACGACGCTCGCGCTTTGGCGCCGTCTCCGATCACGGATTTCGTCGATCCGGCCCTGGCCGGGTTGCTCGAACAATCGACCGTGCCGCTCGTCGCCGTGCGCGATGTGGCAATTTCGCCGGCTGGGCCCTTTCCCCTGGTCGCGTTCTCGCACGGCAACGGCGGCGTCCGCTTCCAGAACATTTTTCAGGTCGAGAGACTGGCTTCACACGGCTTCATCGTGGTGGCCCCCGACCATACGGGGAATACTCTTTTCGATATCGGCACGGACCAGAATTCGGCCGCCAACCGGCCGCTCGACATCTCCTTTCTCTACGACGTCATGACCGAGGAAACCGGCGATGTCGGCGGGCCCTTTGCGGGTTGGGTGGACCTGGCGGTGCCGTTTGGGGTCACCGGACATTCGTTCGGGGCCTATACGAGTTTCGCAACCGCGAGCACCGACGCACGCGTCGGTGCGGCTATGCCCCTGGCGGCACCCGGTCCGATTTCGGCGAGCTACACGGCGCCGACCTTCCTGATGCTTGCGACGGAAGACAAGACAATCGGCGAGGGCCTCAACGAGGGGATCCGCCAGGCCTACACCCTGCTGCCGGGGCCTCGTTATCTCGCCGAGATCGTCGACGCCGGCCATTACAGCTTCACGATTGCGTGTCTGACTGGCACCGGTCTTGGCGACGAGGATGGCTGTGGCGAAAGTGAGCGCTTCGGCAGCGGTGAGACCTTCGCCTTTACGCCTTCGGAACAGGTCTGGGCTTTGACCAATGCCTACTCGGTGGCGATGTTTGGGCGTTACCTGAAGGGCGTCGAAGAGTACGACGAGACGCTTGAAAGCAACCTCCTTCCGGAGATCGTGCGCCATTCGGCCGATCCGCGAACGGGGATGACCATGCTGGCCGCGCCGAGGCGCTGGACCCACTGAGCGCAGCGTCGGCGGCGTCGGCCAACCGAGGGCGGTTCGCAGGAGCGAGTGCTGCCCGGATCTTTGCGTCAGGTGTTTCCCGTCGCCGGACCGGCCAGATCGGCGACGAACGTCCGATGCCAAAGGTTGGTGGTGATTTCGAACTCGATGTCGCCGAGCCTAAAACAATATATGACGTCATGATTCTTCTCCGCGCTCCCCAGGAGCTCGGCGTCCAGCAGCAGCACGCACACCAACCTGTGGGAACCGGCAGCTTTCCGCAGCTCGTCGGAGACCTGGATTGCACGGATGTTGATCGGCAGATGAGGGTGCTGCAGCAGAGAGATTTCCCTGTTGCTCAGATTCGAGGAGGGCGTCCCGGCCAGTTCAGCACGAAGCCAAGTGGTGGATTGCTGCGACCTGTTGCCAGCGAGGTCGGAAAGAGGATCGTCGAAGCTTTTCTCGGCTGAGGGTCGGTAGGGCGGGGGCGAGGGGGACGTCTCCGGACCTTCATGGCAGGCTGCCGTGTCGTTGGTCGGACCTGATGAGGTGGGCCAATGCCGCTCGGCGAAGGCCTGCTGCGAGTGCTCGAATCTCAGATAGGTGATTACGACGTGCTCTCTGATGACGAAGAGGCCACGCCTCGAGGGTGCCAGCACATAGTCGCCGGTGGCCGACTCAACGCGCGTCGGGCGTCCGACCATGGCCATGGCGAGACCCGGAGCGACCGTGATCCCCCAGACCAACTCCCTGCCGAGATCCTCGTTGCTCGCTTCAGGATGGTGGCAACGGAATCGCCGCAGGGCGTGCATGGTGACCACAGGACGGTTGGAGCGAAGCCTCGCCGTCGGGAGCCTTTCGGGCTGAACCCTCTCGGGAAGAGCGGAAACACTGGTTTCGGAGGGCACCGAGCCGCTTCCATCCGCGCCCTCGGGCATGGCCGAGGCGCTCTGCGCCGAGGTTTCGGGCGTGCGCTCCAGGGAAGGGCTCAACGGTGGCATTCCTGCATCCAAGGGCTCTCCCGCCCGGCATAGGCGGGTTTGCCGGCGTCGTCAATCCGGGAGAGGGAGCCCGGCAATTGAGGCTGCTGTCCAGCGCCTTCCAGATCGGACGGCGGTGGACTTCACCAGCGGCCCGATCGAACGGCGCACTCACACGTATCCCCTGGCGGCCCTGCAGCAGTTTGTCCGAAACGCTGTCCTTCACCGAAACTACGAGGGTACCAACGCTCCGGTTTGAGTCTATTGGGACGACGACCGTAGCGAGATCGTGAGTCCCGGCGGAGCTTTAGGCACGGTATCGGCCGAGAACTTCGGCACGGGCGTGACCGATTACCGCAATCCAAGGCTCGCCGAGGCGCTACGCGTGCTCGGCTTCGTTCAACATTTCGGGGCGGGTATTCCGACGGCGGAACGGGAGTTGCAACGCAACGGCAATCCCCCGCCGGAATTCGGGGTGGACGGCGCCAGTATGCGCGTCACGGTGCGCGTGGTCAGCTGAGCCTGGGCCCTCTCGCCCGATCAGCCCAGGGAAGGTGCGGCCAACGTGCCGCGCAACTTCCAGGGGCTGCTCTCGTCGGGGCGCTTCGGCAGCAAGCGCACCAGAATTGCCAAGCCTGGGGGGGCGTCAGGGCCCGGCTTCAGGTCGAAGCGCAGGTTCAGCAGGCTGCGCTCGATCGGTTGGCGGAGCAGGATATCGCCCGAGAGGGAGAGATCGAGTTGCTCGCCGTCGGCGCGCAAGGACGTGAGTTGAAGGCGGCTGCCGTGGATCTCGGCCTCGGCTTCAACTGAAGTAAAGCGCAGGTCGGGTACCCGCATGCCGTTGGCGATCAAATGCTCGAAGGAGAGGTCGCGCACCGCCAGCAGCAGAGAGCCTTCACCGCCGGCCTCGGGCTTGGCCGGGTTGCCGGTGAGGTCAAGCGTTAGGTCGAGTCGTCCGCTCACGCGGGTGGGCTCGGGCAGCACGCCGTGGGTGGCGCGAGTGAGGTCGATATCTGCGATCGTCAGCACCACCGAGCCACCGGTCTTGGTTCGGGCCAGCGCGCCTTCGATCTCGCCGTCAAATGCATCGGCGTCGAATTCGGCGAGGGTATTGCTGAGTCCGATCGCGCCCAGCAGGGGGGCAGTGAGCGAGATCCCGTCGATCGTCAGCTCGCGCTGCGGCTGGCGAGCGTCGGAGAGCACGACCTGGTCGAGCCGGTAGCCGAGCGGCGGACGTGGGCTTGCCGTTTCGAAGCGGATCTTGATAGGTTGCCCTTCGAGCGCCGACGCAAGCGCGCGTTCAAGGATGCTCTCGTGCGGGAAGGTCAGGAGCAGCGAGAGCAGGAAGGCGGCGAGGAAGAAGCTCGCGTAGCCGGCGATCGCCAGCCGTCTCGAGGTCGGTGCACCCTGATCGGAGGTCTCAGTCGTGCGACTGCGGGCGCTTTTTCGGAGGGTCTTCATGAGGGTGTTTGCGAGGTCCACGGGGAAGCGTAAGTCGCAACACACCGGGCGTTTCTTTTTTGGGCCGCCCGACCCGCCCGGCCATGCAAATCCCTCCAGTTCCGGGGCGTCTTCAAGCCAGCCATGTCTGCATCCCCCCCTGGCATCGCTCTATTTCGACACGGGCGCGAGTCGGCTCACGACCAGGGTTGCATCCAATGCTGTTGGATCTTTATATTGGCGTTTCAGCGCCAGCCGTGCGACGTGCACCGGGTCGTCGCCAAGTTCGATGGCATGAAGCAGGCGCAGCACACGCTCCATCGATACGCCTTCGAGGCGGAGGTCGACGATTTCTTCCTCGAAACGGTCATCGACGTTGTGACGGGAGGGGTTCATGGCGGTGATCCGGTCGCGGCCCACCACGGGTACGGCCACGCCCTCCAGCCGCGCAAAGAGGGACGTATCCGAACGCGACGCGCGGTTTTCGAGGGCATCGACGTCGCGCGTCAATTCGCCGTGTCGGCGGACCAATTCACCGATCTCGGTCGCTTCGCGGCGGGTGCGTTCGAGGTTGCTGCGCAGGCTCGCCTCACGTTCGGCCAGAGGCTCCCAGATGCCCAGCCACAGAATCAGGACGGTACTGACCGAGAGCGCCCCGCCGAGCAGCAGCCTTTCGCGTGGGGCCAGGCCGTCGAGCCGGGTCAGCACGCTCTCGCGCAGGCCCGCCAGGGCGGCGCGCAGCCGTTCGCGCAGCGGTGCGATCATCGGGCGCCCGCCGTGGTGAGGTGGGCGCAGGGTTCATGCAGCGGCGCGCTCATCGTCCCCCCGCTGGCAGGGGGATGTCGGCCCGGAACTCGACCCGTCCGTCAACCGATGCCTTTACGTCGCGCACCTCTGGCTCCCGGTTGCCCGAGAGCGCACCGAAAGCACGCTTGGCAACATCGACCGCTTCGTAGGTATCGGTGCGGCCGTGCAGGCGAACGCTCTCTTCGTCGATCGTGATTTCGTCGATCTGCAGCGGTGCGCCTTTGGGAACGGCGCTGCCGAGCGAGGCGATGACGTCGATCATGGCACGCTCGCCCGAGCCCGCGAGCCGGTCGCGCCGCCCGGCCAGAGATTCGACTGCCGCCCGCAGCCGGCGCACTTCGCTGCCCGGCGCGGCGTTGGGCAAAATCTTCGAGGTGGCCGATGCGATCTCTGTTCGCAGCCGCTCAAGCTCGGTGCCGCGCGTCGTCTCGCCAGCGATCAGCGCGATCAGGCCTGCCAGCGCGGCTGCGGCGGCGAAGCCTGCTGTATTTCGTAACTGACGACGCGCCTCTTCGTGCGGGGCGTGGTAGGCAAAGGCGCCGCTGCGGAAATTGAGACCCGAAACGCTTGGGGCGAGGGCGCGCCAAGCGAGTGCGGCGGCGCGCAAATCCACCGGCGCCAAGCCTGCGGCCCAGCCCGGCAGCAGGGTGGCGATCGGCAGCAGCGAAGCGTCGATCTCCGCTGCAAATCTTCCAGCGACGCCTGGATCGGTCGCATCGACGTCCAGCCAGGCGAGTTGCGTCCGCTCAGTGCCGACGAAGCTGCCGAGCAGCGCCAGCGCGGCCCAGCGGCGGCCGTCGGCGTCGTCGTCAGGTAGAAGGTGTGCTGCTGAGAGCGTGCCGTTGCGGTAGAGAAGCAGCCCGCCGTCGGCGCCAGCGGTAACCACCAATATCGTCCCCGACGCAGGTACTTTGAGGAGGTCGACCAGGGCGAGTGTGCCAGAATTAATGATTGCTGGATCGAGGCGGGCGCCGGCGAGCTGCCCGATCTGCTCGCGCAGGGCTTCGTGCTGGGCGAAGGCGGCGAGCACGCGGCTCTGCCCAGCGTTCTGGCTGAGCACGGCAGAGGCGACCACACCTTCGTCGGGTGCCGAGGGCAGGGCGTCTTCGAGTTCATAGGGGACGACCGCCGCCAGCCGGGCCGGGTCAAGGAAGGGGAGTTCGAGGATTCGATGGGTGATAGCCGAGGCAGGCAGGCTGCAAGCGACCGCGTCGGGCTCGGCCCCGCAGAGGCGGCGCGCGGCCGCGTCCAGCCAGGTGGCGAGGCCGGGATCCGAGGCCGCCGGGCCGCCTTCGCTGCCAAGCAGGCGCAGCTCGCGGCCGGTGCGTTCCAGGGCGACCACCCGCACGGCGGGTTCGCGCAGATCCACTCCGATGGCACGCACGGCTTTGAGCGTAGCGGCTCCGGGGGCAGAGCGAAAATCGGCCTCTTGGGGCGGCGAGGGCAACATTGGGGTGTGATGCTGCGGAGATGTGCTGAATTCCGCGGGCGGACGTCGATCGGCGAACGCTCCCCTTTAACCCCGAGGGCCATGGACGCGGCTTGATGGCAGGGCCCGAAGTTCACCGGGTCCTGGCTGTCGGCGTTCGTACTCCCGGCACTTCTCGCTGGCTGCGGCGCACTGCCGCCCGCGCCCGAGCTCAGCGGCCCGCTGCCGGCCGACCTTCGCGAGCCGCCGCCGGGACCGAATCGACCTTTGCCTCGATCGACAACATCCTCGGCATTGCATCGAGAGCAGCTGCCTGCGAGAATATGTTTGCCATCTCGCTGCCGCCCTTCTCGCAAGCCTATCCGATGCAATTGCCCTTGTTCACCGGCTTCGAATCGAAGCTGGAGATCGCGAAAGAGCAGACGGCGACGGTGCCGATCGAGAGTCTCGAGCGCACCCCCGACCGGCTCAACGGCGTTGTGGCTGTGCGCAGCCTGACCGGGCATTATCTGCCGTCGGGCTTCGGTTTCCGATGCATGTTCATCGAGGTGCTGGTGTTGGACGGGCAGGGGGAGGTGCTCTGGCTTTCGGTCACACGAACGAATTTTGTTTCATTCTTGATGGTGTCAGTGATGATGTACTGGAGAGCGAGCAGCCGACGCGCTTCCCCGCGGCAGCGGTGCAGCGCTGCTACCAGGTGATCGACTCGGGCGGGCAGGTGCA
>VFKT01000247.1 GCA_009885395.1 Deltaproteobacteria bacterium
GCATGCCGCTGCGGTCGCCCGACATCTGCCCCTTTGCCAGGTCCTCGAAGCGCGCCACCCCGACTTCGTAGGGTACGGCACGCGCCGTGAGGTCCTGTTCGGTCGCGCCGACCATCGAGATCTCGGGGATGGTGTAGATGCCGTAGGGATGCAGATGCGGCATATGGTTGGCCGGCAATCCGAACATCGCACAGGCCGCCAGCCGGCCTTGTTCCATCGAAGTGGAGGCGAGTGCGGGGAAGCCGATCACGTCGCCTGCCGCCCAGACCCATTCGCAACTCGTCCTGAATTCCTTATCGACCTCAAGACGGCCGCGAGCGTCGGCCATCAGGCCGATCGCCTCGAGTCCGAGGTTTGCCGTGTTGGCCTGTCGGCCGACCGTATAGAGCAGCATGTCGCCATGGACGCGCTTGCCGCTCTGCAGGCGCGCGACCACACGACCCTGTTCATCGTGCAGCACGGATTCTACGTTCTCGCCAAGTCGGAAGACGGTGCCGCTCGCCCGCAGGTGGTAGACCAGAGCTTCCAGAATCTCGGTATCGATGAATTCGAGGATGGTCTCGCGGGCATCGATCACCGTCACTTCGCAGCGCAGGGCCGTCAGCATCGAGGCGTATTCGAGGCCGATCACGCCAGCGCCGACGATGATCATCGAGCGCGGCAGGGGGCGGCTTGCCAGGCTCGGAGAAAAAAGTTGGTCCGAATCGAGGATGCGCTGGCCGTCGACCGGCACATCAATCGAGTGGGCCGGCTGCGAGCCGGTGGCGATCAGGACGTGTTCCGCCTCGACCTGCCGCTGCCCGCCTGGCAGTTCGACCGTAACCGTATGGGGACCGATGAAGCGGCCATGACCGGGGATGATCTCGATCCGGTTGCGCGCGAGCTGGTCGCGGATGACCTCGACCTCGCGTCCGACGACGATCGAGACGCGCCGCGAGAGTTCCGCCAGGGTGATGTGTTCGCCTGCCGGATGGCTGAGCCCGTCGGAGCCGCGCTGTAGCCAACCTGTCAGGTATAAAATAGCTTCGCGCAGCGTTTTGCTCGGAATGGTGCCGGTGTGGACGCAGCCGCCTCCGATATTGAGAGCGGAATCAGCGATCGCGACCCGCTTGTCGGCTTTCGACGCAGCGATCGCCGCCTTCTGTCCGGCCGGGCCGCTGCCGAGCACCAGCAGGTCGTAGCGTTCGGTCGGAGATTGGCTCATTTCGCGTCGGAGCTGAAGTCGAGGCTTGCGGAATTGATGCAATAACGTAGCCCGGTTGGGGCCGGGCCGTCCTCGAAGACGTGGCCCAGATGGGCATCGCAGCGCGAGCAGAGGACTTCGATCCGCACCATGCCGTGCGAGCGATCGGCTACCGAGGTCACGTCGTGGTCGGTGATCGGCGTATGGAAACTCGGCCAACCACTGCCCGAATCGAATTTTGTCTCAGACCGGAAGAGTTCGGCAGCGCAGGCCACGCAGCGGTAGGTGCCCGTCTCGTGGTGGTCCCAGTAGCGCCCACTAAAGGCGCGCTCGGTGCCCTTCTCGCGGCAGACCGCGAATTGCTCAGGCGTCAGTTCGCGACGCCACTCCTCATCGCTGCGGTCGATTTTATCTGCCATGGGTCAACCCTCACGCAGCCCTGGCTCTGAGGGCATCGGTTCTTCGTCGGCGAGGTACCAGCGGGGCGGTTATGACGCCACGGAGGCCCGCCGCAGGCAGGCGGCGGTGCATGGCTTCCTGCGGACGGCAGCGGGAGAAGCGCCTGGTCGAGTGGCTGTGGGCGCGCTGATCTCGCAAGCAGGCTTGCTGCGTTGTGGTTCAGGTGTCGCAGGCTCAGTGGCCGCGCGGGCCCGGCGCCGGCTCGATCCCGGCGGCGGCGCGGAGAGCCTCTTCGAGACCGTCTTCCTCCGGCAAGAGAAGTACGCCCTCGGCATCCCGCTCGATCCGGGTGACCCCACGCCATTGGCGCTCGAGACCGACCAGCGCCGCGGCTCGACGGGCTTCGAAAGGCGGGGCCGAGCCGGCCCGCTGCAGATCAGCTTCGAAGAGCGCCTCCCGGATGGCCGAGCGCAGGTCGTTGGCCCGAATCGGCTTTTGCAGGAAGCGGAAGACGTGGCCTGAATTGATGGCCCCAACCGCAACATCCATCGCGGCGCTGCCGGTCAACATGATTCGGACAATTTCTGAATTGCTGGTGCAAAGACGAGCCAGCAGATCGGTACCCGAGAGACCCGGCATGCGTTCATCGACGACGATGACGGCGATTTCTTCCCGGGCGACGGTGGCGAGCGCCTCTTCACCCGAGGTACACCCTCGCACGGTATAGGGTTCGCGTCGCAGGATGCGAACCAGCAGGTCCAGCATATCCGGGTCGTCGTCGACGAGAAGCACGATATCGGACATGGCAGAGCCCTCCGGACTGCGATTGGCGCAGACCCTTCTCACAGCCTGTCGGCTGAAACCCACCGTGGCTTGAGGGAGAAGGTGAATCCAGCAACTCGTCGAGCCGCCTCGTCCAATTGCCGAATGCCCGGCCTGGAGAGCGGGTGCGTTTTCAGAACCGCGTCGGCGCCCCGCTGAAAGAGCGATCGAAAAGCCCGTCGATCGCGGCGCGGCCATTATCGAGCAGGAAGCGGGTGCCGGTTCCGGTGAAGAGCCGGTGGCTGATGCGGGGTTCGGCCGTTTCGTGCCAATCGTCGCCGGTCCAACGGAACCAGCCGTCGCGTTCCTGGTCGAAGACGTGCAGCGGCTTGTTGCAGAGCTTGGCAAACTCGGCACCCCAGCCGGTTCCACCCTTGACGGTCTTGTCGGGCATGATGCGTCCGACCACCCAGATTTCCTGACCGGAATTCACCTGGTGCCAGATGCTCTGCAGCACACGTTTGAAGAGCACGGTTTCGGGATAGCGGCAGCGCCGCTGAACAGGGTGCATTGTTCGGGCTTCAAGTTGCCTCCAATCTTCGATCCGATCCTTCGCGGATGGCCTGCAGGATCTCAGGCCCGAGTTCCGCCAGCTTCTTTGGTCCGATGCCCGGCACGGCAAGCAATTCTTCAGAGGTCGCGGGACGAAACTCGGCCAAAGCGTCGAGCGTGGCGTCGTGGAAGACGACGAAGGCGGGCACGCCCCGGCTGTCGGCGATGCGGCGGCGCAGCTCACGCAGGTGGTTGCGCAGGGCGTCAAATTCGAGGTTGGTCGCCGGAGCGGCTGCCCGTAGCTTGACTGAGCCGGGTGCTTTCTCCTTCGCCACACGGCCGGCGGCGACGACGATGTCGGAACGCAGACAATGGTCGCAAGACTGACCGCAATCGCCGAGCTTTTCACCCAGGTAGCCGACGATCGCCCGGTGCCGACAGCCCGCGCGATCGAGCAGCCGGAACATCTCTCGCACCAGTTTGCATTGCCGTGCCCGGGCGTCGTGGTCGAGGTCCCCGCTGCTGTCGATCATGCTTTCGTAGCTGATGACGTCGGCCCAACTGTAAAAAATCACACAATCGGCCGGTGCTCCGTCGCGTCCGGCTCGACCGATCTCCTGGTACCAGGCTTCGGGCGAGCGGGGCATATCGCGATGCAGGACGAATCTGATATTTGGCTTGTCGATGCCCATGCCGAAGGCGACTGTCGCGCAGACCACGTCGATTTCATCGCGCCGGAAAGCGTCCTGCACGCGGCTGCGATGCTGTGGCTCCAGTCCGGCATGATAGGCGGCGCTGCGCACGCCCTTGGTCGCAAGCCAGGTCGCGGTCGATTCGGCCGCCTTGCGTGATTGAACGTAAATGATACCGCTTTCGCCCCGATGTGCCCGAACGAGGGCAAGCAGCGAGTTTCGCAGATCGAGTCCCTTTCCCTTGCAGTAGCCGTGCAGATGCAGGTTCGGCCGGAAGAACGAACGCCGCACGTTGACGGGTCGCACCATCCCGAGCTGCGTGACGATATCGTCGGCGACGCGCGGTGTGGCGGTGGCTGTGAGGGCGAGGATCGGCACCTGGCCGAAACGTTCGCGCAGGCCGCGCAGGTTGCGGTAGGCGGGGCGGAAATCGTGCCCCCAATGGCTGATGCAATGCGCTTCATCGACCGCGATCAGGCGCACATCGGCGCGTTCGAGGATTTGACCTGTACTGGCTTCCAGACCCTCGGGGGCTGCGTAGACCAGCTCGTAGCGTCCGGCAGCCACGGCACGGGTTCGCTCGTTGCGCTCCTTGGCGTCCAGACTTGAGTTCAGGAAGGTGGCCCGGATGCCAAGCGCATCGAGGGCATCGACCTGATCCTTCATCAGGGCGATCAGGGGGGAAACGACGAGCGTCGTGCCGCCCAGGATACGCGCCGGAATCTGGTAGGTCAGGGATTTGCCGGCACCCGTCGGCATGACGCCGATGCAATCCCGTCCGGCCAGCAGGGCGTCGATGATCTCGGCTTGTCCCTGACGGAAGCCGTCGTAGCCGTAGACTTCGCGAAGCACGCTGACGGGATCTGCCCTCGGCTGCGACGTCGCGGGACTGCTGCGCTTTGCCGGGCGGGCGGTGGGCCCGGCGGCAGCCGCCCTGCCATTGCCGCTCGCCGTCGGACCGTCCGTGGGCACGCCCTCGAGCCGGGTCGTGATGCCGCGCAGCCGGACGAGTGCCTCGGCGGAGAACAGGTCTGGGGTCGCACGCCAGGCGGTGCGCAAGCGTCCGAGGCTGGATCGCGCCAATCCCTCAGCTCCAGGGCGGCCTTCATCGATCCCGGAAATCAGCCGCTCCAACGAATCGATCGCCGAGTCGATGGCAGGCTGCGAGAGCGCGACTGAGGCCGTTGCCATGCGGAACCCTTCCCGATGAGATCGGGCGTGTGCAAGGGCGTCGGTTGCAAAAAGAACGCAAGGCCCGACGTGACCGGCGCAAATCCGCCAATGTCAGCGGCACGTGGGCGCAGAGCGGGCCGAGACGTGCGGCCAAGAGACGACCAAACCCCCCAGAACCCGGACCATCGGAGGGCCGCCAGCGCTGTGGGTACTCCCCAGGGGCGAGCCTACGCCGCCTATCCGCCCGGTTCTGCGTGCTCAGGAAAGAGCAGTGCCGCCACCCGGTCGAGGCTTTGCGCCTCGTCGCCGAAGCTCAGCGAAGCGCCGATCAGGCGGCGGTAGAAAAGGTGCGCGTCGTGTTCCCAGGTGAACCCGATACCACCGAAGATTTGAATGACGATGGCCCCGATCTCCGGCAGTGTTCGCGCTGCGGCGGCTTTGGCGACCGCAACCGCCTGTGTCCGAGCGTCGTCGCTCGATCCGTCGCACGCCGACAAAGCCTCGTCGGCGATGGCGCGCAGCAGGGAAAGCTCGGTGAGGGCATCGACGAGAAGATGTTGCACCGACTGGAAGCTGCCGATCGGCCGATCGAATTGCCGCCGTTGCTGGGCCCAGTCGAGCGCAAGTTCAAAGGCCCGTTGCGCCGCGCCCACTCCATCGGCGATGGTTGCCGCGGCAGCCAGATCGAGAGTGCAGGCGAGCGCCGAGAGCAGGGCGGGGCCCTCGACCGCAGGTGAGACCCGTCGCCCTGGCGCGTCCTTCAAGCGCAGACACGCCGGTCGCCGGGAAGGATCGAGGCTGGCGAGAGGCTCGATCTCAAGACCGCACGCCGATCTGTCGATCGCAAAAAGAGCCGGCGACGAGTCTCCCGGCCGATCCTCGACCGAGGCCAGCACGAGCAGGACATCCGAAGCCTCGGCGAAGGCCACATGGATCTTCTCGCCAGTGATGGTGAAACCCGCACCCTTCTCTAGCGCCCGCGTCTGCGGCTGCCGCCACGCACTCGCCCGTGCGGGTTCAAGGACAGCCAGCGTGGCCACCAACCCGCCGCCAGCCAGGGCAGAGGCGAGCTGCTCGTCGAATGCGTCAAGCGGCAACTGTGCCAGCAGCGCGCTGGCGACCACCGCACTACTCAGGAAGGGCCCGGGAAAGAGGGCCCGGCCGAATTCCTCGCAGGCGATCCCGGCGGCGATGGCACCAAGCCCGCTGCCGCCGACGTCCAAGGGCAGGAGCAGGCCAAGGGCGCCGAGCTCGGCCAGTCCACGCCAGACTTCGGTCGTTGTGCCGCGGGCGTCTTCGAAAAGCGGCCGCACGAAGCTGGCAACACCCGCTTTCTCTGCGAGGAAGCGGCGCAGCGAGTCGCGCATAAGATCGTGGGTCTCGGTTGCCGTCGCGGCGGGATCCACGCTCAATTTCCCTTCGGCAGGCCGAGCACCCGGCGCGCGACGAGATTTTTATTGATTTGCGTGGTGCCGCCGGCAATCGAGTACGAGCGGGCCTGAAGCCGGGCTCGAGCCCATTCGCCGCCCAACGCCTCGGCACCGAGAACTTCGGCGGCGACTTCGGCGATGCGTTGCTCGGTGCGACTCCAGACCAATTTGGTCAGCGCGGCCTCGGGCCCCGGTCGATTCGCGATCATGCCAGCCAGGGCACGCTCGCAGAGGGCGCGCAGCAATTCGCCATCGACGTGCAGCCGCGCCAGGGCGCGCCGCACGCAAGGGTCGGCGGTACGGGGACTGCCGTCGGGATCAAGCGCCAGTCGTGTTGCCTCGACCAACCGCCGGATGCGCCGGCGCACCATGAGGTGCAGGCTCGCCACGCCACCGCGCTCGCTGTTGAGGGTCGTCATCGCGACGCGCCAGCCGGCACCCGGTTCGCCGAGCACGGCAGAGGCGGGCACCTCGACATCCGTAAAAAAAATTTCCGCGAATTCGACCTCGCCAGTGATCGTGCGGATCGGGCGGACCTCGACCCCGGGCAGGCGGAGGTCGACCAGCAGGCAGGTCAGGCCCGCGTGCCGAGGTACGTTGGGATCGGTCCGCACCAGCAATTCGCAAAAATCGGCCACCAGTCCGAGGGTATTCCAGGTTTTTTGGCCATTGATGAGCCAGCCTTCGCCGTGGCGGACGGCCGTGGCGCGAAGCGAAGCCAGATCGCTCCCGGCCTCGGGTTCGGAAAACCCTTGACTCCAGATCTCGTCACCGCGCCGCATCGGTTCAAGGAAGCGCCGCCGCTGTGCCTCGGTGCCATGCTCCAGAATCGCCGGGGCGATATTCGAGAGGCCAATCAGGTTGACTGGAGAGGGCGCCTCGGCCCGGTCCATTTCTTCGGCAAAGGCCACCTGTTCGGCCACCGACGCGGCCCGTCCACCCCATTCGCGCGGCCAGGCGATTGCGACCCAGGCATTCTCCGCCAGGCGTCGATTCCATTCGCGCAACACGCCGAGGCTGGCCGCCGAGGCGGTCAGAGCGGAGCCGGCCTGACGAAAGCGCTCGTCAAGGTTTGACTCAAGCCAGCCACGCAATTCCTTGCGCAGAGCTTCGCCGTCGGATTCCGGGGCCGTTTTCATGGTCGTGTCGGTCCTGCCTGGGTTCAGGCGCCTTCGCGAGATTTGGGGAAGTTTCTCTCGGGCGAGGGTGGCAGCGTGAGGACGGCCTGCGGATGAAGCTCGACCAGGTGGTCGACCACGTCACGCATTGCCACCACGCCGACGGGCCGACCCCGTCGATCGAGCAGGGGGACGTGGCGGAACCCGCCGACAGCCATTTTGTTCAAAGCCCAGGCGATCGAATCATCCAGCGTCAGAGTCTCTGGGTCGGCCGTCATATGATCGGCGAGCGTGCTTTGGTTGAGGTCGAGCCGTTCGCCGACGATACGGGTCAGCACGTCGCGCTCGGTGAAGATGCCTTGCAAGCGGCCGTGATCGACCACCAACACGCAGCCGGTACGCGCCGCACGCATGGCTGCGATGGCGTCGGCGAGCGAAACCTGGCGACTCAGGCAAAGCGGCGCCCGCAGATTCGGTAGGGAATCGAGCGGCTGTTCCAAGAGACTGGCATCCGAACCTTCTTCGGCGCGCTCATGGGCGATCTGCTCTTCTTCGAGAATCGCGTCCGACAACATATCGGCCTCCCTTCTGTCTTTGTAGGCAGGCCACGGCGGGATCACGCCGTGGCCAAGCCGGAGTATCCGCCCGAAGGCGTCACGAGGCAAGGCAAGGCATGGCGCACTCCTTGGAGATCGCCACAGACGCTGGAATCCCTCCCGGTTTGAAGCCCGGCCTCCGCCTATGCGAGCCTCGGCACGGGATGGGGAAGGGCGGATCGTTTCTGCGGGCTTTCGGCCGGGTGCTGCTGGCGGTGCCGGTCCGCTTCCTTGCCGACTCCGGCCTCGTTCATGCCTCGGCTCTCGCCTACACCACCTTGTTGGCGCTGGTCCCTTTGCTCGCGCTGATGCTGGCCGCCGCCAAGGGTCTCGGCGGCACCGACGAGATCGAGAGCCTCTTGCTCGCCCGCTTCGCGCTGGATCCGGAAGTGGCGACGACGCTGCGCGGCTGGATCGAGCACCTCAACGTCGCCGCTTTGGGGACGCTCGGCGCAGTGACCTTGCTCTTGACCGCAATTTCGGTGCTGGGACATATCGAGGCCACTTTCAACCACGTCTGGCGGGTGCGCGGCGCACGACCCTGGTGGCGCCGGCTGACCGATTATCTGGGCGTGCTCACGCTGACGCCGATCCTGCTCCTGGTCGCAACCGGCATGACTTCTTTCGCGGCGCAACACGATGTCCTGCAGCGAATGTTGGATGAACGTACGATCGGAGAGCTCACGGCGGTGGCTGTGCGGGCCTTGCCCTATGTTTTCAACGCCGTGGCCGTGGCGGTGCTCTATCTGGTGATGCCGAATCGTCGGCCGCATCTTCCCTCGTTGCTGGTCGCGGCCGTCGCGGCCGGGGTCTGCTGGCAGCTCGTCCAGGTGGGCTATGTGCAATTGCAGGTCGGGGTGGCTCGCTACAACGCAATTTATGGTGCATTGGCGCAGCTTCCCGGCACGCTCGTCTGGCTTTATGTGAGTTGGGTGATCGTGATCGCGGGCGCCGAGCTCGCGGCCGTGCTGGAATACGGCCCGGAGGATCGGCGCGGACGGCCGCTCTCTGATCTTCAGGTCGGCGTCGAGGTCCTGTCCCGGGCGATGGATTTTTTTCGTGGATTGCCCAGCGCCTGCAATGCGCCGGCCATCGCCCGTTCTCTGGGCATCGATGTGCAGCAGGTGGGGGCCGTCATCGATCGGCTTTCGTTGCCGGGTTGGCTGGTTTGGCAAGAGGGCGAGGGGCAGGCTTTTCTGCTCGGTCGGGATCCCCTTGCGATTGACGCGGCTGCGGTCGTGGCTTTGATCGGCGACGAATCGGGTGGCTCTCGCGAGGCCTCGGAGGCGCTCAACTGGATCAACGAGGCGCGGGCGCGGGCTCTTGCCGGGCGGACGCTCGCCGAACTCTTTCCCGCCGACGAGAGCGCAGCAGAACGCTGAGGCGGATCGAGAGCCGGGGCGCTTGCTCCGCGTGCGTCCGTGCGGCACGAGGCAGCAATGCGAACCATTGCCATCAGCGGATCGGGAAGTGGAATTGGCGCCGCCTTGCGGGTGCGGCTTGAGTCCGATGGCGCCCGCGTCATCGGCGTCGACCTGAAAGGCGCCGAGATCGAGGCGGATCTCTCGAGCGCCGACGGTCGCACTCGGGCCTGCGCCGCGGTCCTGTCGCAAACAGATGGAATTCTTGATGGCGTGGTGGCCTGCGCAGGTCTCGGGCCGCATCTCGAAGATGCGCCGGCTATTGCGGCGGTCAATTATTTTGGAGCGGTTGCCTGGCTCAGCGGACTCCGCGCGGCATTGTCGCGCGGGACGGCACCGGCGGCGGTGGCCGTGTCCTCGAATTCGATCACCATTTCGCCCGGTGCCGATGGCCCGCTTATGAAGGCTTGTCTGGCGGATGATGAGACTTTGGCGCGCGGGCTCGCACGCGACGGCATCAATGCCTACGCCGGTGCCAAACTGGCTCTGGCGCGTTGGGTCAGGCGCGAGGCGGTTTCGGCGGCCTGGGCTGGCGCGGGCATCCGGCTGAACGCGGTCGCCCCCGGGGTCACGAAGACGCCCATGATCGAAGCCGGGCTTGCGTCCAAAACCCTCGGCGACGCGATCCGCCTGCTTCCGGTCCCGCTTTCGGATGCGGCGCAGCCGCAGCAGATCGCGGCGGCCATCGCCTTCCTGCTCGGCGCTGACGCATCCTTTTGCTGTGGATCGGTGCTCTTTGTGGACGGTGGTTCGGACGCGCTCCTCTGTCCGGCCCGGCCCTGAAGACCTCGGGCGGCCGCTCAGCGCAGCGGGAACAAGATCGCTTGCCTCGGTTCCTGCGACCGCCCCGCGGTGCTAGTCTCGGTCGAAGAGGGAGGGCATACGATGAAGGGGAATGTCGAGATCATCGCTGCTTTGAACGAGATCCTCACCGGTGAGCTGACCGGTATCAATCAATATTTTATCCACTACCGGATGCAAAAGAATTGGGGTTACGAGCGCCTCGCCCACAAAAGTCGCGAAGAGTCGATCGGCGAAATGAAACACGCCGACAAGCTGATCGAACGAATCCTTTTCCTTGAGGGTATGCCGAATGTACAGCGGCTGGCGAAGGTCGCGGTTGGCGAAACGCCGGTTGAGCAACTTACACTTGATCTGGCACTCGAGCGGGAAGCCATCGCCCGTTTCAACGAAGCGATCACTTTGGCGCGCAAGAAGGCCGACAACGGCACCCGCGAAATGCTCGAAGAGATGCTGGTTTCGGAGGAAGGCCATCTCGACTGGCTGGAGCAGCAGCTCTCGCTGGTCCAACAACTGGGCGAACAACTCTACCTCAGCCGCCAGGTGCATGATTGAGGCGACGCAGCAGGCAAGAGCCCTGCGTTCCGCAAATAATACTTTTGGAGCGTAATTGTTCAGGCCTGATTCAGGCGGCGTAGTTGGAAGGAGCCTTGCGTTGGCGGCTTGACCCGCCGCAGGCGAGAGGCTGGTCGGGCTCACATGCCGCGCAAAGGCAGGCCAGCGCGCCGGTAGACAGCGTCGATCACGTCCATATTGGCGACGGCGTCCTCGGGCGAGGTCAGCACCGGCGCGCCCTCGCGGACGGCCGCGACAAACGCGCGTAATTGATGCACATAGGTGGGCTCGCCATCCACCTCCTCCCGGCGCACGCCGCGCGCCGTTCGCACGCTGAGGCGGTGGAAGAACTGGGGCGCGATGGGGTTGAATACGCGCAATTCGCCGAGCGAGCCCTCCACCCGGGCCGAGGCCTCGAGCAGGTGGCGCGACAAGAGCGAACAGCGGATATGCCCCTCGCGGCCATCCGCAAACCGGAATTCAGCCTCCATCGCCCGGTCGATGCGTGCGTCGCTGGTGGTGCGGGCGCGTGCCCATACGACTTCCGCTGGCTCGGCTTCGGCCAGCGTGCGGAGGATATGAATGGCGTAGCAGCCGGTATCCATCAGGGCGCCGCCGCCCAAATCCCAGCGCCAGCGGATATCGTTGGGCAGGAGCATCGGCACACAGAAGCGGACCTCGATCCGTCGTACAGTGCCGATTTCGCCCGAGCGCAGGATCTCGAGCATCCGGGCGGCAAGCGGATGGTAGCGCCAGTGGAAGGCCTCCATTACGATTTTGCCGCTGGCCCGCGCCGCTGCGGCGACATCTCGGGCTTCGGTTGCGTTCGAGGTGAAGGGTTTTTCGCAAAGCACATGTTTGCCCTGTTCAAGGGCGTGCCGCGTCCATTTCGCGTGCAGGGCGTTGGGCAGGGGGTTGTAGATGGCTTCGATCTCTGGATCGGCAAGCATCGCCGCATAGCTCGGGTAGGCCCGAGTGAGTCCGTGCTTCGTCTGGAAAATGCCGGCACGCGAAGGTTCGCGGGCGGCGATCCCGAAGGCCGAGACATCATCGACCACCCGGGCCGGGCGGACCAGCGCCATCGAGGCAATGCGCGCGGCGCCGAGGATTCCGATGCGGAGGGGATTAGTCTCGCTCATGCTCGGCACTGAGCCCTAGCAGATGGCGCGCGAACAACAGCCTCGCTAGGTACGGCCATGGCCACGATCCGCCGAAGTTTTCGGCCGGCCCCGGTCGATCGCGAATCGCTGGCGCCGCTGGTCGTCGAGCACGCGCTCGATGCGGTGATCGTGAGCGATTCCCAGGGCGTCATTCTCGACTGGAACCGTCGGGCGGAGACCCTTCTCGGCTGGCCTCGCGAAGACGTCCTCGGCCAGACTCTATCCGCAACGATTGTGCCGCTGCGCTACCGCGATGCGCATGAGCGGGGCCTATGGGTGCAGCGCGAAACCGGCCATGGCGCGGTGTTGGCGCGCCGGGTGGAAATCGAAGCGAGCCGGCGCGATGGTAGCGAGATTCCGATCGAGCTTTCGATCACGGCACTCGGCGCTGGCCGCCAGGCGCGTTTTATCGGCTTCATACGCGACTTGACGGGGCAGCGTAACGCCGAGGAACAGCGCCAGGTGGCACTTGAGGAGCTTGCTGCGAGTGAGCATAAGCTTAAACTTGCACTTGCCGCTGCCCGGGGCGGCGTGTGGGAATGGACCGCCGTGGATCGACGAATCCGGGGCGATGCGCGCTGGGCAAAAATCTGGGGTTTAGGACCGGAGCCGAGCGGTTGGAGTGTCGGCGAGCTGCTGGCGAAAATCGTCGCCGAGGACCGGAAACGGGTTGCCTTCGTGGACGAGAGTGGTCGGCCGATCGACATCCAGCACCAACGCTTGCGGCTCCGCTCTTCGGGCAATTCTGCCCCGACAGCCATCGTCAATTCAATGAGCATCGAGCGTTCGTCGGGGGGCGAGATCCTGCGCTTGGTCGGCATCACCCAGCTCGCCGCGGACCACC
>VFKT01000398.1 GCA_009885395.1 Deltaproteobacteria bacterium
CTGCTGACATCCGCAAACTCGTTGCGCAATTCCTGCTCGGTCGGGTCGATGATGAGGTCGGACTTCCGTCCCCAGGCGAAATCGCCGATTTCGACGAACCCGAAGAGCTCGCCCTGACCCACCCGCCGACAGTAGACCTCGAAGACCCGGCCATCGTTGTGAAAGCGGACGCGGTAGAGTTTTTTCTTTGGGGCCACGGGCCTGAGTCTCGCAATCCACACAGCAGCCCTCAAGTCCATGTGCAACCGGCCCGATTCCGCTCGTGAAAGGGCGAGCGGTGGCCTTGACCGCAGCGCTGCAGCCAGCAACTGTGGTGTCTGAAATCACCTTGTTCACGCTGCGGGAGCCGCGTGGCCGGCGCGGGCTCGCTATCGAGCGCCCGACCCGGCCCGCCAGACCCCGCCGTCGGGAAAGGATCCGAGAAAACAATGAAACGCTCACTCTCTCCGTCTTCGTCCGTCCGTAGCGCCTTGCTGCCTCCGGTAGCCACGGCCACACCAGGGCTTCGGGCCTTGCTGCCCTCTCTCGCACTCGCTGTGGTCAGTGCCTGCGGCAACGTCGCGGGCCCGCCGGCCGCCTGGGCCCCTCCCGCGACCCCGGCGTCGTTTGAAGCGCACGGCTCGGTACAGCAGGTCTGGCTGATCGGTGCCGAACCCGGCGCGGCGCTCGAGTTGGTCGATGACGGCGGCAATCTGCTCAAGGCTGCTGCCGCCGACGACAACGGCGCCGTCGTCTTTCGCGAAGTGCCGACCGGCCTGGTCTACGTCCTCGGCGAGGAGAACGGCGAGGCCGTCGCCTCCTCGCCTCTCGAGGTCACCGACGCCGGCCAGGTGCCTGATGCTTCGTTCTACGCTTCGCACATGTTGCAGGATGGCTACCAGTACATCGAAACTCGCGACGGCACCCTGCTCGCTGCCAACGTGACGCTACCCGGTCCTGCCGATGCCGGGCCCTACCCGACCCTGATCGAGTACTCGGGCTACAGCGCGGCCGACCCCGATTCGCCGCAGCCCAGTTCGCTGATCGCGAGCGTGCTCGGCTACGCCGTGGTGGGTGTGAATATGCGCGGCACCGGCTGTTCGGGCGGCACCTTCCAATTTTTCGAAACCCTGCAATCGACCGACGGCTACGACGTGGTCGAAACCGTCGCGGCACAGCCCTGGGTGCAGCATGGCCGTCCCGGCATGATCGGGCTCTCGTACCCCGGCATCAGCCAACTTTTCGTGGCGCAGTTGCAGCCGCCGCATCTGGCGGCCATCGCGCCACTTTCGGTGATCTCGGACGTCGGCCGCGGCGTGCTCTACCCGGGCGGCATCCTCAATAATGGATTCGCGACGGAATGGGCCGCCGACCGCAAGCGCGACTCCGAGCCCGGCGGACAGCGCTGGTCGCAGCGACGCATGGACGACGGCGATCAGGTCTGCATCGCCAACCAGAAACTGCGCGAGCAGACGCCGGATATCCTCGAAATCATTCGGCAAAACAGCTTCTGGATCGATGAGGTTGCAGGCCCGGTCTCTCCCATCACCTTCGTGTCGAAAATCGAGGTGCCGGTCTACCTCGCTTGCGCGTGGCAGGACGAGCAGACCGGCGGCTACTGCGCCAATATGCTCGATCGTTTCTCGAATACCCCGAATTTGCATGCGACGCTGGTCAACGGCGGCCATACCGAACCTCTCGGCCCGGCTGTTTTCTCCCGTTGGATGGAGTTTCTTGATATCTACGTCGCGAAGCGGGTACCGCGGCGCTCCCCCCTGTCTCAGTTGATCATCGATACGATCGGCGGCCAAGCCTTCTCGACCGACGCCTCATTGCCGCTCGAGGCCGAGCGCTTCCTCGACCTCACGACGGTGGACCAGGCGCAGATGCGCTGGGAGTCCGAGCCGCGGATCCGAATTCTCTTCGACAACGGCGCCGGTGGCGAGCCGGGTCTGCCCCTGCCCGCCTTTGAGTTTGGCTTCGACGCCTGGCCGATCCCCGGAACCGTAGCGCGTAGCTGGTATCTCAACGAAGGCGGTACCCTCACGGACGGCCCCTCGGCCATGCAAGTCATGTATAATTTCGGATACGACACCTCACTCAGCCAGCAGACGACCCTGCCCAATGGCGGCAACGAATGGGCCGCTCTGCCGCCCTGGGTATGGACGCAGCCCGACCCCGCGACCTCGGCCTCCTACGTCTCCGAGGTTCTTGCCGAAGATCGGGTCATGGCCGGCAATGGCAGCATCGATCTCTGGCTCTCCTCGACCGCACCCGACGTCGATGTGCAGGTGACACTCAGCGAAGTGCGGCCCGACGGCTTGGAGACGCTGGTTCAAAACGGCTGGCTGCGTGCCAGTCGACGCAAGTTGGACGAAGCGGAATCGACCGAGCTGCGCCCCGTCTCCACCCACCTTGAGCGCGACGCCGAACCCTTGCCCGAGGGTGGCGAGAGCGCGCTGGTGCGAGTCGAACTCTTCCCCTTCGCACACGCCTTTCGGGCCGGTTCCCGTATCCGGCTGATCGTCAACGCACCCGGCGGCACCCGGCCGCGCTGGAAATTCGAAGCGATCCCCGGAGATGGCAGCGAATTGATCGGGATCGAACATTCAGCGGCGCACGCCTCGCGTATCGTCCTGCCGGTGCTCGAGGGCTTCTCCGCCCCAACCCCGCTGCCGCCGTGCCCAGCCCTGCGCGCTCAGCCCTGCCGGCCCTATCAGGAAGAAATTGCCCTGATGTGACCCCAAAGGGCGTGCCCAGGCCTGCGCGCTCAGCCCTGCCGGCCCTTTGGCGGGAACTGAGATCCAGCTGTAGCTTCCGAATTTCGACAACGCCATAATTAGCCATCAGCCGGAAAGCGGGAGTACAACAGGATCCCACCGGCTTTGTCACCGGGCTGCCGGACCGAGCGATGCTGGACGAAGTACAGCGTGTCGCTGAACTCTTCACCACGATCAAGGACGCGATAGATCAGCGGCGGACGCCGGGCCGTTTCCTGGACGACCTCTTCGGCAACGGCTTTCGCACGCGCACAACCGAACGACTCGGGCCTGAACTGGCGGCGCGCTTCGTGAACGGCGGCTACCCAGCAACACTGGCGCTTCGATTTCGCGATGGTGACGGCTCGGAGGTCGACATCGTGATGGAGCAGGGCGCAGGCATGGTAGCCGCAGTGGAAGTGAAAGCGGCGACGGCCTGCATGCCGTTGCGATCCGCGCGCTGTGGGAAGGTCTCCAACCCTCGCGCTCACGAAGCATCGCGCGGGAGGAGGCGCGGCGCGGCACGCACTTCCTCCCGCTTGAAGTCTCAACGAGTTCCAGCGGACGCCCGGGCCGGGCAACAGTCGGCAGCGCAAACATCAGACCGCGGGCCGAGTGCCCCGAGCGCGCGGCGGCTTCGCCCGGGCTCAAGGCGTTCAAGCATGAGTTCCCGCACCATCGCAACGAAGCGCGGATCCTCACCCGGAGTGGTAACCCGCTCGAAGGCGATGCCACAGTCGCGGGCGCGTCCGGCCGCGCGCACATCAAGGTCGAAGAGCACCTCCATATGGTCGAACACAAAACCGAGCGGTACGGCGATGATCCGCCGCACGCCCTCCTGCGCCAGGGTCTCGATACGCTCGGTGATATCGGGTTCGAGCCAGGGGATGGTCGGCGAACCGCTGCGGCTCTGAAACACGATTTCCCACGACGGAGCGGCTCCGCTACAGCCGATAATGAGTTCAGCAGCATCGTGAAGCTGCCGCTGGTAGTCGCAACTCTGCGCCGCTGCGAGCGGCAGACTATGCGCCGTGAAAAGGATGCGGGTCGCGCCAGGCCCGACTTGATCCTGTGGCGCGAAGGCACCGAAAGGCGCACCTTCGCCGAGGGCCAACACTCCGCCAGTCAATTCAGCTTGACCCGCAGTGCCTGCCAACGCCAGGCCAAGTCCGGCGGCCATCGGCTCGATGAACCCGGGATGGTTCCAGAAGGGGCGCAGCTTCGTGATCTCTGGCGCCGCCTCTCCGACCGCTGCGCGCGCCCGGTCGATATCATCCAGGTATTGCCGACAACTGGAAAAAGACGAGTAGGCCGAAGTGACAAACGCAAAGGCCCGACCAATACCATCCTGGGCCATCTGACGCACGGTATCCTCCAAAAACGGATGCCAATTGCGGTGCCCCAGATAGACCGGCAGGCGCGGTCCCTGCTCCTCAAGTAAATTACCCAGCGAAGCCACCAGGCGACGGCACTGCCCGTTGAGCGGACTGATGCCGCCGAAGAGCGCGTACTGCTTCGCCACCACCTCGAGCCGTTCCTCTGGCACCCCCCGCCCTCGCGTCACATTCGCAAGAAACGGCCGCACATCGTCCATCCCCTCCGGCCC
>VFKT01000352.1 GCA_009885395.1 Deltaproteobacteria bacterium
ACTGAACGAAGCCTTCGCCGTGCAGGTGCTGTACTGCGCCGAGACTTTGGGCATTCCGATGGACCGGCTCAACGTCAACGGCGGCGCCATCGCCGTGGGCCATCCCTACGGCATGACCGGCAGCCGCCTGGTCGGCCACGCGCTGATCGAAGGCAAGCGCCGCGGCGCGAAGAAAGTGCTGGTCACGATGTGCATCGGCGGTGGCATGGGCGCCGCCGGCCTCTTCGAGGCCTGCTGACCTCTCGGTCCGTGGCGAATTTCGAAAGACGAGCTTCGGGCCGGGGAGGCACATCGGCCTCCCCGGCCCCTCTCTCCGACAGCGGCCTGTCCCGCCATCCCGGCCTGACGCCGCTTGCCGCAAGCCAAGCCGGGTTTTTAATTTTGCCCTTAGCGGCGCCCGCCGCCTGCCCCCCCCGCAACGGCTGCCCGTGCCCGTGCCCGTGCCTTGGCCGCCGTCGCCACCCGAATGCTGAGGTCAGCAACCCAGGGCGCGTTCGAGAGTTCAGGGCGGATAATGTTGATCTCGCGACTGATCCGCTCGGTCGCGTCGATCCCGTTGCGATAGACCAGACACCCCTTCGGCGCCGAACGCGTCCTGCAGCAGCTGGGCGGGTGAGCGGCCATCAAGTTCAGCGAGGGTCTCAATCGGCACCACGACGTAGTACTGCCGGAGACTACCGACGATGGTCTGGAAGGCCTCGAAAACCGCGACGCTGGAGAAAAGTCGTGGCGGCGCGTTCTCCGGCGGCAGACGGCTCAGATCGCCGCGCAACTGGCAGATCGTGGTCTCGACCGAAACCTCGCAGGCCTCGATTTTTTCTAGCACACTCGCGCCCTCGCTCTCGCCGAGCAGGCGCTGGATCATTTCGGGGATCATCTCCCGCCGGCCGAGCGCGGCCCAATCCTGGTCGCACGTGACGCAAATGGTAGCGGCCGCGGCGGCCGGCCGTCAGCTGATGCGCCGCCCACTCGAAGCGATTTTTTCGTCTGCGCCGCCTCGGCCAACTTTTGCACAAGGGCCTCGTCGGCGCGGGCCCGCTCCGGGGCGATTTTAATACTGTTTATATTCACCGATGCCATCGCCTTCTCCCTCCGCGCGCGACCACCCACGGTCGCACAGCTTATCAAAACAAAATCAAAAGAGGTCGCGACGGACCTGCGGGCCGCAGGAGCGGATGCCCTTGCTGGATTGGCCCTGCAGCCCTGGCGCACGGCCATCTGTCCGAGACGGACACCGCCGACGCCTGTCCGCGCTGGAAACGAGAACCCCACGGCGGCCACCTTCAAAGAAGGGTCTTCGATCAGGCGTTTGAGAAAATTTCTCCCATGATCTAGCGCCGGGTGGGCTTCGGCTGAAGGAGGAACTGGATGACTCAGAGCAGCGAAAACCTGTGCTCGTCGGGGGGCTCACCGACCGGCGGCAGCGACCGCGTTTCGCTGGCCGAAGCCACCCGTGTCTGGGCAAAAATTGGCCTGCTCAGCTTTGGCGGGCCAGCCGGACAGGTTGCCCTCATGCATCGCGAGTTGGTCGAACGCCGCCGCTGGATCGACGAAGAGCGCTTCCTGCACGCACTCAACTACTGCATGCTGCTGCCCGGGCCCGAGGCACAACAGCTCGCCATCTATATCGGCTGGCTGATGCACCGCACGCGCGGCGGCCTGGTGGCGGGGGCGCTTTTCGTCCTGCCGGGCTTCGTTTCGATCCTGGTCTTGAGCATCCTCTATGCCGGCTTCCGCGAGATGCCGTTCGTGGCGGC
>VFKT01000190.1 GCA_009885395.1 Deltaproteobacteria bacterium
CGAGGATTTCCACTTCGTCGCGCGACCCGACGCACTGGCGTTTCGTGACGGCACGGTCTTCGACCTCGGCGGCGGCGTGCGGATCCGCGTGCTGCACGCGCCGGGTCACACGCGCGGTCACTCGTTCTTCTGGATCGAGCCCGACGACGTGCTCTACCTCGGCGACATCGACCTCTCGAGCTTCGGCCCCTACTACGGCGACGCCTGGTCCGATCTCGGCGATTTCGAGCGCAGCCTGGCCCGGCTGCGGCACGAGGAGGCGATCTGGTACGCCACCTTCCACCATATCGGCGTGCTCAAGGGGCAGGAGGCCTTTCTTGAGCGTCTGGACCGGTTCACAGCAAAAATCCAGCAGCGGGAGAGCCGCCTGATCGGGTTTCTCGCTGAGCCGCACAGCCTCGAGGAGGTGGCGGCGCATCGGTTCATCTATAGGCCGGGCGACAACGTGCCCTGGGCGGAGAGCACGGAGCGGCGCAGCATGGCCATGCATATAGAGCGGTTGGTCGAGACCGGACGGGTGGCCGAGGTCGAGCCGGGGCGCTGGCGCCGGGTGTCCAATTGATTTGCTGCGCGACCCGCTCCGGTCGATACTCTGCTGAAGGGCAGATTACCGTCTTCTGTCGACGGCCTGCACGGAGCCTTTGTTGAACGTCACCTTGATTCTTCGATTCTACGCCGCAGCCTTGCTGGTCGCGGTGGCCTTCGCGCTTTTTCTGGCCCGGCGGGTATCGGCCCGAAGGTTGGCACCGGGGGCGGGCGCGTTTGCGATCCAGCTTCTTGGCATCGCGCTCTGGTGCTTCTGCTCTGCACTCGAACTGCTGCTTCCGGCCCTGCAAGCAAAGCTCTTCTTTGCGGCCCTTCATTATTTTGCAATCGGCATCACGACGGTGGCGTATGTTGCCTTTGTCGTCGAGTTCACGCGCGAGCGTCGGGTTTCCTCCTGGCTTCTTGCGCTGGCCGCCGTCGTGCCCATGTTGACGACGCTGCTGGCCTTCACCAATGCCCGACATGGCTGGATCTACGCCGAGACCGCGCTGGCTTCGTTTCGTGGCTTTGACTACCTCCAGATCACCCCGGGGCCCTGGTACTGGTACGGCGTTTTTTATTCCTACGCACTCTTTGGCGTGGCGACACTGCTGGTCGTGCCGGCACTTTTGCGCCCAGCCCGCTTGCGCCGACGCCAGCATAGCGCACTGCTGTTGGCGGCCCTCCTGCCTGCGGGCTTGAATCTGCTTTACCTGACCGGTCTCGGCGACCGCGCCTTGCCGATCGATCTGACTCCGACAGGATTCGTGCTGAGCGCGATTCTGATCGCGTGGGGCTTGTTCCGCCGGGGACTCCTCGATCTGACTCCTGTCGCGCGCGATATCGTCATCGAAGAAATGAGCGATTCTTTGATTTTGATGGACAACGGAGGTCGGATTCTGGACATGAACCCCGCTGCCGAGCGCTTGACCGGGAGCTCACTCGCGCATGCTCTGGGTGCCGCCCTCGAACAGGTGCTTCCAGAAGCGGCGTTGATGGTATCCAGACTGATCGCCGAGGGCACCGCTGAGCGAAGCGAATTGGAGATCGAACTTGAACGGGAAGGGCGTCGCTGTTGGTACGAGCTGCGGGCGTCCCCGATTCATTGGCGGGGCCGCCGTGCCGTCGGCCTACTGCTGGTGATTCGCGACGTGACCAGTCGCATCGTTGCGGTCCATGAAATTGCCGAGGCCCGCGACGAGGCGATGGCTGCCGATCGCGCCAAGAGTGATTTCCTTGCCACCATGAGCCATGAGATCCGCACGCCGATGAACGGCATCATCGGCATGACGGAAATTCTGCTCGACACGCCGCTGGGGGTCGAGGAGCGTGAATATGCCGAGCGGGTTCACGCCAATGCGCTCGGGCTGCTCAACATCCTGAATGACATTCTCGATTTTTCCAAGGTCGAGGCCGGCCATATGGAGCTCGAGCCGCGTGCGTTCGATCTCCGCGAGGTGGTCGAGGATACGCTCGACCTCATCGCCGGGAAGGCGCAAGCGAAGGGCCTTGAGGTCGCCTGCCTGATCTCGGAGGCTCTTCCGCGCACCGTGGTTGGTGACGCGGGTCGGATCCGCCAGATTTTGTTGAACCTGCTCGTCAATGCCGTCAAGTTCACAGCCTCTGGTGAGATTGTCGTGCGGCTGCTCGAGCGAGAACGCGAAGGCTCGGCGGTGGTGCTTCGCGGCGAGGTCAGCGATACCGGGATCGGCATCCCGGCGAAGTTCCAGAATCTGCTCTTTCGACCTTTTTCCCAGGTCGATTCCTCCGATGCGCGTCTTTACGGCGGCACCGGGCTCGGTCTTGCCATCGTCCGGCGGCTGGTGGATTTGATGGGGGGTGAGGTGGGCCTGCGTTCGGTGAAGGGACGGGGCAGCCTGTTCTGGTTCACGCTGCGGCTTGAGGTTGCGACGCAGGACATCCTTCCGACCTTGCCAGCCCCCTGGCCCGAGGGCCTGCGAGCTTTGGCAATCGATGATTCTGCTCCGGTACGCCTGCAACTCGAGGAGCAACTGCGCCGGCTGGGGTTCGAGGTCGATACCGCATCAAGCGTGCGAGAGGGGCTTGAGTGTTTGCGCGCCGCCTCGGCAGTCGAGCGTCACTATGCCGTTGCCCTTGTGGATGAGAACCTGGGCGCGGACGACGGGCTCTCTTTTGCGGCCGCTGTTCGGGCCGATCCAGAGCTGCTCGCACCACCGATGATTTTGCTCTCCCGGCTGAACGGTGAACCCACGCGAACCGAGGCCTGGACGGCGGCGGGCTTCGTGGCGATGCTTACCAAACCCGTGCGTTGTCGAATCCTGCGGGCGCGGCTTGCGTCCATTCTCGCGGCGCCTCGGGCGACTCCCGAGCAGCCGGCAGGCCTGGTCCTTTAGCGGGGTCACGCGTTTAGCGCCGTTCGAGCGGCAGACCGAGTGCAATCAGCTCCTGACGAAGCGGGGCCTCGCCGCGAAACACCAGGCCTCGCATGCCGGCTTGCTCAGCCGCCTGCGCGTAGTCCTTGATATCGTCGACGAAGACGCAGGCCTGTGGCTTCAGTCCGGTGCGGCTCAACAGGTGTTCAAAGATCTCTGGCTGAGGTTTGACCAGCCCGACGTGCGCCGAGATGACGATCTCTCTGAAGCATGCAAAGAATGGTTCGTAGCGCTGCCGTATCTCGTTGAATTTCTCCGCTGAGAAATTTGAGATGATATGCAGCGGTATGCCCGCTGCAACGAGTTCTTCGACCAGCGCCGGCATGCCCTCGACCGGTCCCGGCACCGTCTCGTGCCAACGCTGGTTCCAGGCCTCGATGAGAGGCGCATGCTCCGGGTACAGCTCGGATTGGATCCGCACGCCATCGGCCCAGGAGCGGCCGCGGTCCTGTTCGAGATTCCAGGAGGGCGGACAAATCTCGGTCAGGAAGTGCTCGACGGCCGCCTCATCCGACAGCAGCTTCCGAAACAGAAAGCGTGGGTCCCATTTCAGCAGAACGTTGCCGATGTCGAAGACGACTGCGGTGACGACCTGGCCCGCGGCGTCAATAGTTGATAGCCGATCCACCGCAGCCGTCCTTCAGCAGTCTCGGTAGAGCTTGCCGGTGCGCTGCCGGACCGGCTCGAGCAGGGCCGGGTCGAAGGGCGCCATGGCATAGCCGGCGGGAAAGGGCGGGCGCGGCTCTTGACCGAGGGCCACGAGGACCTGCGGGTGTTCGTAGTAGCCGATCAGGGTCGAAAAGAGCAGCGTCGAGACCAGGCTTGGATCCGCCTCGTGTTGCAGCCGCACCGCGGCTGCCCGGGCGGGGGGCTCAAGGGCCGGGAATGACGCGGCACCCTGCTCGCGGGCCGCCGCGTCGAGCGCCGCGAGTCCGGCGCGAACGACGTTTGCCAATTCGTCATTCGAGGCGAAATCGGCTTCGATCCGCGTGACCAATCCGATTTCTCCGGCGCCGGGCATCCGACCGTCCGGACTCGGCGGGATGATGCTATCGAGGACCGCCGCGAGGGCGATCGTCTCGGGCGGCGTGAAGAGCGATTTTCCAGCCATCGTTTCTACCCGTTTCCTTCGTCAGTCGAACAGATTTCCGAGACGCTTCTTCATCTGATCGGCGATGTGCAGCGCCAGCGCCTGAATCGTTGAGGTTGGATTGACGCCAGCGGCGGTGACGAAAAGGCTGCCATCGATGACGAAGAGGTTCGGTACGTCGTGCGATCGGCCCCATGAATTGACCACGGATTGTTCCGGGTCGTTACCCATGCGGGCGGTGCCCATCAAATGCCAACCGGCACTTGATAGCGGGGCTTCGACCATCGTCGCCTGTGCGCCGGCGGCGGCCAGCACTTCCTGGCCGCGGGCTACGGCATGGTCGAGCATCGCCCGGCTATTTTCGCTCAGGTGATAGCTGATCTTTGGTGCTGCGATACCGTCTGAATCCTTCAGGTCGGGGTCGATCGTCACCCGATTTTCGGGATCGGGAAGATCTTCGCAAATGCCGACGAAGCCGCCCATCCGATCGTAGACCTGGGCAAAAGCTTCGTGGTGCCCCTCGCCCCAGGGCAGGCGGCCGTTGCCAAAGGCGAAGAGCGCGCTGGTCAAGGGCCCGAAACCGCGCACGAACTCGAAGGTGTAGCCGCGGACGAAACCGCGCGAGCGGTCGGTCTCGTAGAACTGCTGGCTCATCAGGCCGCAGCCTGTCGGCCCGCGGGCGACATCCAGTGGTTCATCAAAGGTGCCCATGACGAGAGCGTAGGGATGGAACATCAGATTCCGCCCGACCAGACCGCTGCGGTTGGCGAGTCCGTCGGGGAAAAGTTTCGAGCTGGAGTTGAGCAGCAAGCGCGGCGTGCCGATGCCGTTGCAGGCGACGACCACCACTTCGGCGCGCTGACGATGCTCCCGACCCTCGGCATCGAAATAGAGGACGCCGTCGGCGAAGCCATCCGGGCGGAGAAGGATCTCGCTGACCCGGCAGCCCGAACGTAACTTGACGCCGGCCCGTTCCGCCACCGGCCAGTAGGTCACGTCGACGCTGCCCTTGGCACCCTGCGCGCAACCCGTGGTGCAGGGGCCGAGGTTGACGCAGGCGGCGCGTCCCTCATAGTCGCGCGTCGCGATGGCATTATCCGAAGGCCACCAATGCCAGCCGAGTTGGTTGAAGCCGCCGGCGAGTCTTTCGCCGAGGCGACCGAGCGGCACCGGCGGCAGAGGCACGTCCTTGGGCGGGTAGGCCGGATTGCCCGCCAGTCCCGAGACGCCCATCATGCGGTCATTGACTGCGTAGAAGGGCTCGAGCGTGGCGTAATCGATCGGCCAGTCGTCGGCGACGCCGTCGAGCGAGCGCGCCCGGAAGTCGGCCGGGTGAAAGCGCGGAAAGTGCCCGGCGAAGAGGATCGTGCTGCCACCGACGGCATTGAAATTGGAAATTTTGATGGGTGACGCAGTATCGTTGATCGGGTAGTCTTCACGCCGTCCGCGGCTGTTTGGCGAGAAGCCGAAATCCTGCTGGCTGCGGATTTCCCAATCCATCCCCGTGCTCGGATAAAGGGCGGGATCCATCCGGGGGCCCTGTTCGAGGCAGAGGATGTTCATCTTCGTCTCCGCCATGCTCCAAGCGAAGGCGGCACCCGAGGCCCCCGAGCCGATGATCAGAACGTCGACGATGTCTTCGGCCATGCTGCGCGCTTTCTCATTCCGGGGCAACCGCGGCGGGCGGGGGTACTGCCCGAGCAAGGCTGGCTACACGACGGCTTCTTGTGGCGCGAGCGAGGGGTGGTCTTCCGCCATGCCGGCGATCATTTGCGCGGCCCCTTCGCCGAACGTCGCGGGATCGTCTACGAGGTCTTCTCGGAATTGTCAAAGCGGGGTTGAAGGCTCAAGATGGAAAAACTGACCTACCTTTTCTGGGATCGTCCGGGTCGCGGCGCAGAAGAGCTGCAAGAGCAGTTTCTGCGCGATATCGGGCCGCGTCTTTTGGCGCTCGATCCGCTCGCGCTCACCATGAACCTCGACGATGCCGACGCCCAGGTCGCAACTCCGGTTCCCTTGCCCGCCGATGAGCTGCCGATTCGTGCCCAGGTTTCGATCTGGCTGCACGCCCACGATTTTCGTGCGCCCTTCGAGGAAATTCTGCAGGAGGCAGGCATCCGTCGCGCCGGCTACCTGGTCAGCGAGGCCGTCTACTCGGATTATGGTCGCTCAGTGAATTGGCCACGGGCGCGCGACTGGCCTGACGGACAACGCTCGCCGGGGATCACCACCCTTGCCGTATTCGAGAAGAAGCCCGGCCTCGACGATGCGGCCTTCTACGGCCACTGGTTTGGCCACCAGTCGCCAATGTCGGAGTGGATGCAGCCGCGCTCTCGCTATGTCCGCAATATGGTGATTCTCAGGCTGACGCCGGGTGCGCCGCCCTACCGGGCGATCGTCGAAGAGGTTTGGCCCTCGGTTGAACACTTGACAGATTTGCGCACCTTCTTCGGCGCCGAAAGCAACGAGCAACTTACCGACCATATCCGCATCATGATGGACTCAATGAAGGTTTTCGGCTCGATGGAGAGCTTCCGCTCATTCACCATGAGCGAGTACCTTCTCAAAACCTGAGGTGCGCCAGGGCGGGCTGAGACCGGGATAGCCGCCCGTCGGCGTCGTAAAAAGCGCGGCATGCCCGAACACGAGAAAAAGATGCCACGTCGCGCCGGGAGTCAACGCCAGCCTGTCGCGAGCTGCCCCTGACCGACGAACGCCGGGCCGGCCGCTGGGCCCGGATCGAGGTTCTGGCGGCGGCCCGTCGCCGGCCCAGGCTGGCAGCAGCCTTGTCGGTGGTTCAGAACCGCATCACGCGGCGCTTCACCGAGATCGCCGACATGATCAAGCTGGCGGGTCTCGTCAGGTTCGGAGGTGGATTCGCCATGCCCTCGCGGTTTTCATGCAGGCCTACACCCTCGGCCATATCGTGGCCGACATCGATCGGGAGGCTTCCCTTGCGGAGGATGGCTGGACGAACATGGTCCGGTTCTTCGGCAAGGCCCTGCTGGCATCCGGAAGTATCAGCATTCAAGCGCCAAAATCAAAAAAACTCTACCGCCGCAGCTGAAGCGTGCCTCGCGGCGCGGTCCCGGCACCTCTTCGCGCACGTCCTGAGCCCGGGCGTCCCTGAGGTCGACGGCCCTTCTTGGAGGGCCGCCATGCAAGCCCTCTCGCGGGCGTCCTGAACCGTCGGTTCCCGAGGCGCATCGCCCTTCTTGGAGGGCTGCCATGCAAGCCCTCTCGCGGGCGTCCTGAACCGGCGGTTCCCGATGCGCATCGCTCTTCTTGGAGGGCCGCCATGCAAACGCCATCGAGGTCATCCTGATCTCGTCGGTTCCCAAAGCTGGCGCAGGGGAAGTTGCAGGTCCTCCCCGAATGGTCGAGGCTGGACAAATGTCTCGCTCGGTCCTGCCCCTGGCCTTCTGCTCGAGTTCAGCGCTCGGCAGATGCGTTGCCGAAACCGCACGGGTGGCGGCCTCGGCCGGTCTCGACGGGCTTGAAATCACAGCCCGGCCCCCGCCTCTTGACCCCGAGGCGGGTCTCTCGGTGGCGCGCGAGGCCGGGCACGTCGTGCGCAGCGAGGGCTTGAATGTGGTTTGCTACGGCTCCTACTGCGAGCGCCCGGATCAAATCGAGCAAACTCTGAAAGCGATCGACCGCCCCAATGTGGCACTCAACTGGCAGGTGCTCGATTTCCTGCCGCCAGATTGCATCGCCGGGCAGGCCGACGATGCTCGCCGGCTGGCGCCACTCGCGCATTATGTCCATCCAAGGAACTTCCGCTTCGACCCGGCGCATCCGGCGCAATTTCAATTTGGCGGCGCCATCGCCGACGAAGCCTTCGACTGCCGCGACATCCTGCTGGCGCTCGTCGGGGCGGGCTATCGCGGCCCATTGACGATTGAATTTTTATCTGCCGAGTGGCTGCCACTCGAGCAGAAGCTGGACAGCGAGTCCCGGTTTATCCGCGAAGTGCTGCGCGAGTGTGATCTTTGATCGAGAGGGAGAAACCCATGAAGCCAATCCGCTCCACCAATCAAGAGCCCGAACATCCCCGGTCGGCGGCTGGGTCGCGGCGGGCTACCGGCCTGCTTCCGGGCCTCGCCTTCGTCCTCGGCCTCATTGCAGCCTGCGGTAGCGTTGGCCTCAACGGCAGCGGCCTTGTCGATGAAGCCTGGTACCACGACCGCCAACTTGACCATCTGCGCTTCGCGACCACGAGCCTGAGCCCGGGCAGTCCACTCAATGTGATCGCCCATATGGAGCGCGATCGGGTCGATCCCGACTTCGACGCCCCGGTCGGGGTGATTCAGCCCGATACCTGGGCCGATGCCTATGCGGAGATGCGCGCTCTCGACGATACCCGTGATTTTGACGCGCTCTATCTGCTGAATGTGCTGCTTGGTTACCGCGACCATCCGATGCTGGCCTTTGGCACCGTCGAGCGGCTCGAGAACGAACTCCTCGATTTCAAGCTCTGGTTCACCGAGCCCACTCCCGAGGGTCTGATTGACAACAGCTACTACTGGAGCGAAAACCACCAGGCTATCTACTGGACCATCGAGTATCTGCTCGGCCAGGAATACCCCGCTCGACCGCTCAGTACCGACCGCCGCAGCGGTGCCGAGCATTTCGCGACAGCGCGCGATCGCCTCCTGCGCTGGCTAGAACATCGCTCGCATTTTGGTTTCTCCGAGTGGCATTCTAACGTCTACTATCAAAAAGATCTGACGCCACTCCTGACGCTCATCGAATATGCCGATGACCCGGAGATCACGACCCGTGCGGCGATGGTTCTCGACGTGCTGCTCTACGATATGGCCGTGCATACCCATCGCGGGGCATTCGGCTCGACGCACGGCCGCTCGTACAAGAAAGACAAGATGACATCGCGCCACGATGATACCTGGAACGGCGTAAAACTTCTTTTTAATACGACCAACCTGCCCTATGAAAGCATCGGCGCTCCTGATGCCATCCTGCTCGCCCGGGCGCGGCTCTATCGTATGCCTGAGGTGGTGCGCCAGATCGCCCAATACGGCGGCACCTTCACCGAGCGCGAAAGAATGAGTCTGCCAATCGATCTTGATGGACCCTACAAACCCCGGCCGGTCGCACCCTATGGATTTGATTTCGAAGACGAGGCCAATCTCGACGTCTGGTGGGGAATTGGCGCCCTGACGGCCTGGCCGGTGGTGCCGCTGACCTTGCGCACGATGGAGCGGTACAACCTCTGGGAGACGACGAACTTTGCACCGTTTGCGGACCTGCGGATCTTCGCCAGCATTCCCGAGACCGCGCAGCAGTTCGCGGCCGGGCTCTCGAAGTTCCTGACCTTTGGCGTCCTCGATCAGGTGAACACCGTCACCCATCGAACCGAAGACTATATGCTTTCGACAGCGGTGGACTACAACCCGGGCGCGTTCCGCTCGCAGATCCACACCTGGCAGGCGACTTTCGATCCTGATGCTCTTATTTTCGTCAACCACCCCTTCCGGGAAAACCCGGAATCCCTCGATTGGAGCGATCGTTCCAACGAACAGGGCGGCTACTGGACGGGCGAGGCTTCGGTGCCCCGCAGCGCCCAGTCCGAGAACGTGGGTATCCACATCTATGCGCCGCAGTATGCGCGCCGGAATTCATCGCCCTTCACCTTTTTCCGCTACCAGGATTATACCCACGCCTTTGTTCCCCAGGACCATTTCGACGAGGTGCTCGAGGAGGGGGGTTGGGTCTTTGCCCGCAAGGATGCCGGTTACCTCGCGCTCTGGTCGTGGCGGCCGCTGCGCTGGCAGACCTGGGATCCGGCGGTCTACGCAACCAATGGAATGACGAAGCCCTTCGATCTCATTGCCGACGGTGGGGCGGATAACGTCTGGATCGTCGAGTGCGGGAGCGCGGCCGATTGGGGCTCGTTCGCGGCCTTCCGGGCGGCCATCGCCGGCGCGGCGATTGAAGTGGTCGCGCTCGGCGAACGGGCTGAGAATGGCGTCTCACCTGGTTTCGATGTCGTCTATGAATCGCCGAGCCAGGGCCGGATGGTGTTCGGCTGGGAGCGGCCCTTCACGGTTGATGGTGCGGAAATTGCGCTCGACAATTTCCCACGGATCGATGGCCCCTTTGGTCGCCAGGAGTTCGATGCGACGGCGCTTCGGCTTGAGCACGAGGGTTACGGCCTCAAACTTGATTTCGCCGCCTGGACTCGCGAACCTTACGTCCTTTGAGCCGGGCAGCTATGCAACACGCGGACGACCGCCCTCGCGGGTGATCGGCCAGGCAGGGGCTAAGAGTCCATGGATCGCCAGCATATGACGGAGGCCCTCGCGGGCGGGCCCTTCGATATGGTCGTGATCGGCGGCGGCGCTTCGGGTCTTGGCGTTGCCGTCGATGCCCAGACTCGTGGCCACCGGACGGTGCTCCTTGAGTCGCACGATTTTGCCAAGGGAACCTCGAGCCGCAGCACGAAACTTGTGCATGGCGGGGTCCGTTATCTCCAGCAGGGGAACGTCCCGCTTGTGCTGGAGGCTTTGCGGGAACGCGGGCTGCTTTGTCGCAATGCCTCGCATCTGGTGCATGACCTCGCTTTTGTGGTGCCGCGCTACCGTTGGTGGGAGGGCCCGTTCTACGGCGTCGGGCTGAAACTCTATGATCGCCTCGCCGGTCGGCTGAACATCGCCCGCTCGCGGCTGCTCGATCGCAAGAGCACGATTGAGCGCATCCCCAATGTCGAGACCGAGAACCTGCTTGGCGGCGTCATGTACCACGACGCGCAATTCGACGACGCCCGGCTCGCGCTGGCACTCGCCCAGACCGCGGCCGATCACGGTGCGGTGGTCTTGAACCACTTTCCCGTGCTTGCCTTTGTCAAGGACGATACCGGTCAGATCGTCGGCGTGCGGGCGAGAGACGACGAGACCGGTCGAGAGATCGAGATCCGTGCCGAGGTGGTGGTGAATGCAACCGGTGTCTTCACCGACCGTATTCGGCAACTCGACGAAGCCGATGCCGCACAGATCATCGCGCCCAGCCAGGGCATCCATCTGGTGCTTGATCGTATGTTCCAGCCGAGTGATACGGCGATCATGGTGCCGCAGACCGACGATGGACGAGTCCTCTTCGTGATTCCCTGGCATGGCCGTTGTCTCGTCGGGACCACCGACACGAAGATGGACACGATCGGGGAAGAGCCACGCGCACTTGATGAAGAGATCGAGTTCGTGCTGCGCAACGCTTCGCGCTACCTCGAGCGTAATCCGACCCGCGACGATATCTTGAGCGTGTTCGCTGGCCTGCGGCCGCTCTTCACCGAAAAGCCGGGTTCGCGCGCGACCAAAGCGATCTCGCGCGAACACGCGGTGCTGGTCTCGGATGCGGGCCTGGTCACGCTGGTCGGCGGCAAATGGACCACCTACCGCAAGATGGCCGAGGATTGTGTGGACGATGCCGCCGAGGTTGGAGGATTGGAAACTCGCCCCTGCATCACCAAAAATTTGCGCCTGCATGGCTGGATGCGGCGCGATGATCCGGCGCTGCCGTCCGAGGGGCATATGGAGATGTACGGCAGCGATGCGGTGCGGGTGCGGGCCTTGCTCGAAGCCGAACCGGCGCTGGGCGGTCTGCTGCATCCGAGGCTGCCCTATCTGCGTGGCCAGATCGTCTGGGCCGCACGGCACGAGATGGCGCGCACGGTGGAAGACGCCCTGTCGCGGCGCACTCGCGCGCTGCTGCTCGATGCCCGGGCTGCCGTCGAAGCAGCCCCGGACGCCGCCAGATTATTGGCTCGCGAACTCGGGCGCGACGCCGCCTGGGTCGAGTCGCAGGTCGCGGAATTCACGGCCCTGGCCGGTGGTTATCTGCCACCTTAATCCATGATCTTGAAGAGGCGATTGCCCGAACTCGCATAGACGATGCCGGCACCACCGATGATGGGGCCCGACAGCGCGCCGGGCGGCAGGCTCAACTCCCAGAGCGTATTGCCATTGACGGGATTCAGGCAAAGCAGCAGCGATTCAAAACTGACGTAGATCTTGCCATCGGAACCAATCGATGATTGATTGTTGACGAATTTTCCGGGGATCGGCAGCACCTTGCGCCATAACTCGGTGCCGTTCGGGGAGATGGCGAAGAAGATCCCTTCGAGGCCGTGGAAGCCGCCGACATAGAGTGTGCCGTTCGCCGCCAGCGAGGGGGAGGACTGGAATTGCACGTCGGGGTCGAAGGTCCAGAGAATCGCGCCATCGTCGGGATCGACGGCGATCACCCGGGTGCGGGCTGCGAAGTAGATCGTGCCGTCGGCACCGACCACCGGAGAATAATTCGCCACGCGAGAACCAAAGGGTGCGCCACCCAGATTTGTCTCCCATAGGAGGGCCCCGGTGGCGGCGCTGACCGCGGCGAGCTTGCGGCCACCTGTCGTGACATAGACCGTCGATCCGTTCTGGCTCAAGGCCGGCGACTCGTTCATCAAGGCGCCGCCGATCGGGGTGAACCATTTCTCCGAGCCGTCGGGATTCGCTGCGAAGAGCCAACCTCCGCCAAGAGCGTCAGAGCCGAAATAGACGGAACCATCGGCCGCAATCGAGGGCGAGGTCGAGACGTCGCCGTCGGCGCGGACCTTGAACATCCAGTTGAGAACGCCGTTCTGGGCGATCGACCAGAGGTCGTTGCCACGGGTTCCGATATAGACCGTGCCGTTGGAGGCGACGGCCGGTGAGGAGCGATCCGGTGTGGCGGCGTTGCCGACGGTCAGCGGCCAGATCACATCGCCATTGGCTGGATTGATGGAGGAGAGGGGCAGTCGCCCGGCGCCGAGATAGATGGTGCCATCGGGGCCGACCGAGGGCGCGGCGCGACGGTGACCCTTGGCGACGTGGGACCACACAATCTGCGGCGACGGCCCCTGCGGCCCGGCGAACTGGCTTCGACTGGTGTTCTGCGCGTCGTGGGCGAATTTCGGCCAGGGGCCAGAGGCGAGTCCGGCATGAACCGAGCCAGGGAATATCGCAAGTGCTGCGGCGGAGAGCATCGCAACCCAGAGAATGTTGCGGGTCTGGCTGGAACGGGGGTGACGCATTTGGGTCTTTCTCGTTGGGGGATCTGTGCTTTGCCGGGGGGCCGGCTTTGGGGCGCCTTGATCAGGTCTTGACTGGATGTGGGAAGATCGGGTCGAGGCCGGACGGATTTGGCCACCAGAGGCCCGGGAATGGCTTTATTGTTGGCGATGATGTGGGAAGATCGGGTGGCGTCCGGACGGATATGGCCACCGCCCTCTTTCAGTATGCTTCGCAGGGCGAGACTCGTGCAAGGGGCGAACTTGTCGCCAAACTTTTGACTCAAGCGCCCCGGTAAGGCTCGGGCCGAGTGGCCCAGTTCGGGTCACGCCGTCGGTTGCAAGCCGCGTCGACGTCAGGCGGGTTTGCGCCCCAGGACCATGATCGACCAGCCGAGACGCGAAAAGGGCGGCAGCGTGCCCAGTATGAGGTCGAGGCGGGTGTAGCCGGACCAGGGTCGCACCCGGCCCGTCAAGCGGCGAGTAAGAAAACGCCAGGGCAGCAGGTAGCTCGACCCGTAGCATTCCGTTTTGATGCCGACGGCCCGTAGTTTCTGCTTGAGAGTGGCGGCATTATAGAAACGGTAGTGCGTCGAGTCCCAGCCTCGCCAATCGCGATTGCCGCGCACGAAACGCTCAAAGCTCCCCTCGAGGAGGTAGTTCAGGCAGTGGTCATTCTGAGTGCCGATGAAGACCCGCCCGCCCGGGCGGAGTTGGTCGGCCAGGCCCTTGAGAAAGGATCCGTCGTCCTCGAGGTGCTCGATCAGGTCTTTGGCGAAAATGAAATCGTAGTGTCCAGCAACGGTTTCGTTGTTGGCGTCGCCGCGGATCACCTTGACCCGATCGGAGACCCCGGCCTTGCGGGCGGCAAGCTCGACGATCGCGATCGCGTTGGGGTTGTGCTCGACGGCGTGGACCATGGCACCCTGGCGCGCCATCCAGATGGTGAAATGGCCGCCGCCGCAACCGAATTCAAGGACTGACTTGCCCTTCCAATCGAGGCGCGAAAGCATCTGCTCAACGACCCCGTTCTTGGCCCGGTTGGTCTCGCTGGCGTGCATCGCGAGATATTTCGAATGGGCCGACTCGGGGTCGGTATCCTGCCACCAGCCGACCGGATGCGCTTCCTCTGTCGGTGCCGCAATGGCTTGCGGGGATTGGGTGTCGGCCAGACGGCGAGCCGCGCGACGGCTTTGGGCCCCTTTGCCCGTGCGCTGCGCAAGATCGTCGAAGGTGCGCTTCAGCGTCGCCTCCATCACCCCCCACGAGTAGCGCTCGATGATGCGTTGACGGGCGCGCACTCCGGTCGCACGGGCTTCTTCCGGATGCAGCAGCACGTGTTCGATCTTCGCCTGGAGGGCGACGTTATCTTCGGTCGGCACGATATAGCCGCAGCCATCCAGAATCTCGGGGATGTCGCAGAGATCCGACGAGATGACGGGGATGCCCATCGCCATCGCCTCGTACATCTTGCAGGGGATGTAGCCAAGCGATTTTGGTTCGCGGGTCTGTGGTAGAGCCACGATATCCGCCATCGAGAGCAGTTCCGGCATCAACGGGAAGGGCTGTGGGCCAAGCGCGATCACCTTTCCGTGCGACATGTCGATCATCTGTTTGGTATAGGCGTGGGAGGCATCGCGGCCGACGATGACGAGGCGGGCATTGACCTTCCCTTCGAGGGCATTGAGGGCGCCAATCGTTTCGTCAACGCCTTTGTTGGGCTGCGGGTTTCCGCCGAAGAGGAGGATGGTGGCATCCTCGGGCACGCCCCATTTGCGGCGCACCGCCATCTTGTCGAAAGCAGCCGGGTCAAAGACCGAAGTATCGGGTCCCTGCGGCAGAAGCACGCCGCCGTAGCGGTCTTCGAGGAAGCGACAGCAGACCAGGCGCTCATCGGCGAAGCCCGTCAGATGATCGAGAATCCAGCGATATTTGAAACTATGGCCGTTGTCCCAGCCGGGCCCGGCCAGTTCGCGGGTGATCATCGCCGCACGCGCCAGCTTGCCGTCGCGCTTCCAATGGTCGTGCACTTCCCATTCCGGCATATCGAGGACCAGCGGAATGCCGCGCTTGCGCTTGGCCTGCAAGCCGACCCCGAAGCTGGTCATCGAGACGCAATAGGCGAGCGTCACGTCGCCCGTGATGGCCGCCTCCATCTTGCGCATGCCTTCCCGCATGGTCGAGGCGCGGACCACCCCCCAGGGGTAGTCGGAGAACCAGGGGAAGACTTCCTCTCCCGGTCGCAGCAAGCCCAAAGTTTCTACCTCGTAATGACGCTCAAGGAGCTTGGCCAGAATCCACGCTCGCGCGATGCCATTGGAGGCCAGGCTCGGAATCAGGATGCTGATCTTCATGCGGAGCAAACTCCCGGGTCGATGGTGCGAAATGAAGGATTAGCCAACAACATCAGGTACCCTTGGGCGGGCCGACTCACGCCGGCCTTTTGCGCAGCTCGGCGATGCAGGCGGCATAGTCTGCTTGTCCGAAGATGGCGGTGCCGGCCACCAGCACGTCGCAGCCGGCATCCAGCGCAGCAGGAGCGGTATTTGTCTTGATGCCGCCGTCGATCTCGATATCGAAGGCGAGGCCCGCGTCTTGCCGCCATGCGACCGCTTGACGCACCTTGTCGAGCACTTCAGGCATGAACGACTGGCCGCCAAAGCCGGGGTTCACGCTCATCACCAACACCCTATCGACCCCTTGCAGCTTGCCCTTGAGGGCATCGACCGGCGTCGGCGGGTTGATCGCCACCCCCGCCCGGCAGCCGAGGCCATGGATGCGGGCGATGGTATCGGCCAGGTCGGGGCAGGCTTCGACGTGCACCGTGATCAAATCGGCGCCAGCGCGGGCGAAAGCCTCCAGCAGGGACCAGGGCTCGACGATCATCAAATGGACGTCGAGTTCCAGGCGGGTGAGCGGCCGGATGGCCTCGACCACGATCGGACCCATGCTGAGATTGGGCACGAAGCGGCCGTCCATCACGTCGACGTGGATCAGATCGGCGCCGGCGGCTTCTGCCGCGCGGACTTCCTCGCCGAGCCGAGCGAAATCGGCGGCGAGAATCGAGGGGGCGATTTTCGGGGTCTTTCTTTCCATCGGTTGGCTGAACGCGACCGGGGCTCGCCGTGCTGACCTCTCGTCACATAGACCGGCCGGAATCCCAAATCCGGGTGGCCGGGCTCGGGGCCGGTTGGCATCGCGTCGAGGCGCACCGCTCGGGTTGGCGAACGTTTGAGGGCGCACGGCCACCCGGTGGACGTCGATCCAGAGGGGCGTCGTTGCTGACGAAGGTTCGCGAAAGAGGCTCTGGCGGATCAAGCCCGGCCGGCACAATATGCGGGTTTACGACCCAGAAACTGGTCCTGACGAGGAACATCCGTTGCCGCCGGAGACCGCACCTTCCTCGGACCGACGACCGCGGGCTTTCGTAGGGCGCAAACGCCCCATCAACACGGTTACGGCCGCCGGTGGTCGATGCCGAGCGCGAACGCGCCCTGAAGAAACTTGGCGACCCGCAGCAGGTCTGCCGGCGCTCGATTCCGCCGCACCGTCTCCACGGCCGTCGAGCCGGGCTGGTTCAACCCGGCGCCTCCGCTATCGTGCCCCCATGTTCGAAGCGCCGGGAGCAATTGCAGCGATGCCTGGCCTCGCCGCCGAGATCGCGCCACCCGAGCGTTGCTGGACCTTCGACCCGCACGGCGTGCCGCTCAACGTACTGGAATGGGGCGACCCCGCCGCCCGCCCGATTGTGCTTTGCCATGGCATGCTTGACCACGCCCGCGGCTTCGACCTGATCGCGCCCTTGCTCGCGACCCGCTACCGCGTGATCGCTTTCGATGCGCGAGGGCATGGCGATTCTGGTTGGGCCGATGCCTATTTCTGGCCGCTCGACATCGCCGACCTGGTGGCGTTGCTCATAAATCTGGGGGGCAATGTCCACCTCCTCGGGCATAGCCGAGGGGGCGGCCTGGCGATGGACGCCGCGGCTGCTGCGGGCCCAGGCGTGGTGCGCCAGTTGGTCAATATCGACGGCTTCGGACCCCCGCCAGAAGGCTTCGTGCCGCCGGGCATGGCGCCGGATTCGCGCACCCCGGCTGAGCGCTTTACCGGCTGGCTCGATACCCGGCGCGCCACTCGGGCGCCGATCACAGACCCGACTTCCACTGCGGCCAGAACAGGTTTCCGCACCTACCCGTCGATCGAAGAACTGGTGCGCCGCCGGGCCGCCGCCAATCCGCGTCTCGGCGGCGAGTGGTTGCGGCATTTCGTGCAACTGGGTTCACGCTTGACAGAGACCGGATGGGTCTGGAAGGCCGATCCCGGCGTGGTGCGCGGCTTCGGGCCCTTCCGTATGGAGTGGGTGACGCGTGGCTGGTCGCATTTGTCGTGCCCGTTGCTGGCAGTGACCGGTGGCGA
>VFKT01000222.1 GCA_009885395.1 Deltaproteobacteria bacterium
CCATGCCGAGGCCAAGCACCGAAAAAAGCAGAAACCCGAGCGCGGCATCCTGCCTGGCCCCGACGTAGAGCACGAGGCCAAGCACCACCGGTCCGATGCAGGGCGCGGCCACCACACCCATGGTGAGACCCATCGCCCCGGCCCCACCAAAACCCCGCGAGGCGACACCCAGCCGGTTGACGAGGGCGTGGGGCAGCCGAATCTCGAAAACCCCAAAGCTCGAGAGCGCCAGCGCGAGCAGAACCCCGGCCAGCGAGAGCACCACCACAGGCTGCTGCAAGGGCGCACCGACAAGGCTGCCGAGGAGCGCCGCCGCCGTGCCGAGCAGGGCGAAGCTCACGGTCAAGCCAAGCACATAGGCCACAGCCAGCGACCAGGGGCGATGACCGTGGCCGGCCTGGGCCCCGAAATAACCCAGGGTGACCGAAATCAGTGGATAGACGCAGGGCGTGAGGTTCAACCCAAGCCCGAGGAGCAGGATCATCCCCAGCGCGACAGGCAGCGATGATTCGTCAAGGAAACGCGCCAGAAGGCCGCCGTCATCGGTTGGGTCGGCTGGCATAAATGCAGAAACAGCAGCTTTCCCGGATGGAAAACGTAGCCGCACGGTTGCCGGAGCCAGACAGCGGGTGGCGTCACAGGCCTGGTAGTGGAGACTCGCCTCGACCGCGCCCGAGGGTGCCGGTGTCGCGCGAGCGCGAATTTCGAAGGCGCCGGAAAGCACGAGCAGTCCCTTATCGGGTGCGAAGGCGAATTTTTCTCGCTTCGGCTTTGGATAAACCGGCTTGTTGAAGGACACCTTGGCAGCGCTAAGCGAGAGTGTGGTCGGAATGAGAAAGGGATCGTCGGGCTGGTGGGCGTTGATATGGAAACCAGCGGCGACCTCGACGGCGACCACGATCTCGGCTTGGCCGCCGTCGCGGGGCTCGATCCGCCCCTGCAGGCTGATCAGAGACGCAGGATCGATGGCGCCGGCGGCCACGGCCGCAGCCGGCAGCAAGAGTCCGAGCCACGCACCGACGAGGACTCCGGCACAGAACCAGCGTCGCCGCGGCCTCGTTTGAACGTCTCCAGGCATCGACCCGACGAAGAGAGAGGCTATCACGACTTTCGGGCCTCAGCCCACGGGGACGGTTTCGACGATCTCGAGGCCGTACCCGGGCAGGCTCACCAACACGCGCCGGTAGTTGCTGAGCAGACGGATTTGCCCGACGCCGAGATCGCGCAGAATTTGCGCGCCGATCCCATATTCCCGGAACACCTTCAGACTGCCCGAGGACATGGTGCTGGGTCGGCTGATATCCTCGATTTCGGCTCCGATGCCGCGCGCGTCCCCGCGTGGCGCAAACATCTCGCTGCCCGCTTCGCGCTTCAGATAGAGGACCACGCCACAGCCCTCGGCGGCGATCCGCTCCAGCGAGGCTTGCAGCACGGCACCGGTGTTACGGCGCAGCGAAGCGAAAACGTCGCCGGGCAGATATTCGGCATGGGCACGCACGAGCGTCGGCACGTCGCTACGGATTTCGCCCCGCACCAGAGCCAGGTGCTCACCGCCATCGACGTCGCTGCGATAGACCACGGCCCGGAAATCGCCGCCAAAACGTGAGTTGAAGCGACATTCGGCCACCCGATGTACCAACGAATCATGTCGCAGGCGGTATTGGATCAGATCGGCGATGGTGACCAGCTTGAGCCCGAAACGTATTGCATAATTTTCGAGGTCGGCCCGGCGCGCCATGGTGCCATCGGCCTTCATGATCTCGCAGATCAGGGCCGCGGGCTGCAGGCCAGCCAGCCGGGCCAGATCCACCGAGGCCTCGGTTTGACCGGTGCGTACGAGCACGCCGCCGCGGCGAGCCCGCAGCGGGAAGATATGTCCGGGCGTACGCAGATCGCTCGGGCCCGCACCCTCGCGAACCGCGGCTTGTACGGTGGTGGCGCGGTCGGCCGCTGAAATGCCGCGGCCGATGCCGCGGCTGGCATCGATCGAGACCGTGAACGCCGTCCCCAGGGGGGCGGTGTTCTCGCGCACCATCATCGGCAATCCGAGTTCGGCGAGTTTCTCCTCGGTCAGCGACAGGCAGATCATGCCGCGGCCGTGCGTCGCCATGAAGTTCACGGCTTCGGGCGTGACCTTCTCGCCCGCCATGCAGAGGTCGCCCTCGTTCTCGCGGTTCTCGTCATCCATGACGATCACCATGCGGCCGGCGCGGTACTCGGCGATCGCTTCTTCGATCGAGGCGAGCGCAGTGGGCACGCTTGCGGCGGTCTTCGAAACCGGGTTTGCGCTGCGGTCGTACACGCGGTCGAACCTAGCCTCGGCATGCCGTGCCCGCCATGCAGGGCGCTTGGTGCGACACGGCGCTGGTGCGGCATGGCGCTGGCGCGGCACGGCTCTGGTGCGGCCTGGCGCTGATGCGGCACGGCGCTGGTGCAACACGGCGCTGGTGCGACACGGCGCTGGCGCGGCAGGGCGCTGGCGCGGCACGGCGCTGCCGGGATCTCGCCCGACGCGGCCGGCCCCTGGCCACGCAGCTACCCCAATTCGTGCGGGAGTGTCGCTATTCGACCGTCACGCTCTTGGCGAGATTGCGCGGCTGGTCGACATCCGTGCCGCGGTAGATTGCGATATCGTAGGCGAGCAGTTGCAGAGGAATGGTCAGCAGGATCGGCGTCAGGAGGTGGTTGGTCTTTGGCACCGTGATGACTTCCCAGGCGATCTCCTCGAGATCGGCCGTTGGCGCGTCGGTGATGGCGATGATGCGTCCGCCGCGGGCCTCGACCTCTTTCAGGTTGGAGAGGGTCTTTGGGTACATCGCATCGCCCGGCAGCAGCACCACCACCGGCAGCTGTTCATCAATCAAGGCGATGGGCCCGTGTTTCATCTCGCCCGCCGGATAGCCCTCGGCGTGGATGTAGCTGAGCTCTTTCAGCTTGAGCGCGCCTTCCAGTGCGATTGGATAGTTGATACCTCGGCCGAGGTAGAGGAAATCGCGCGAATGGCCGTATTTCTTGGCGATCTTCTCGATCTGCTTGCTGCGCCCGAGGGTCTCCTGGACCAGGCTTGGCAGATTGACCAGATCGTGGACCAGTGCGCGACCGCGCTGTTCGTCGAGGCGACCGAGCTGACGCCCGGCATGGATCGCCAGAAGATAGAGTGCTGTGAGCTGGGTGGTGAAGGCTTTCGTGCTGGCGACCGAGATTTCGGGGCCGGCATGCGTGTAGAGCACGGCATTGGCGCGACGCGGGATCGATGCCTCCACCGCGTTGCAGATCGAGAGCACGCTTGCGCCGTGTGAGCGTGCTTCTTCGACGGCAGCAAGCGTGTCGGCCGTTTCCCCGGATTGCGAGATCGCAATCAGCAGGGTGTCGGGGCCCATGATCGGGCGACGGTAGCGAAGCTCGCTGGCGTAATCGACTTCTACCGGGATGCGGGTCAATTCTTCAAGAATGAATTTCCCGACCAATCCAGCGTGCCAGGCGGTGCCGCAAGCGGTGATATAGATGCGTGAGAAGCGGTTCCAATCGAGGTCGAGCGCTGCCAACTCGGGCAGCGAAACGTCGCCCTCCTCCTGCCGGATTCGCCCAAGCATGGTGTCGATCATGGCTTGCGGCTGCTCGTTGATCTCCTTGGCAAGAAAATGCTTGAAGCCACCCTTCTGGGCGGTGATCGGATCCCAGGTGATCTGGCGCGGCTCGCGCGTCACCAGCGTGCCGTCAAAGGTAGTTACCCGCACCGCGTCGCGTGTCACCTCGGCAAGCTCGCCGTCCTCAAGAAAGAGCACCCGCCGGGTGTGGTCAAGCAGGGCCGGCACATCAGAGGCGATGAAATTCTCGCCCTCGCCAAGGCCGATCACGATCGGGGTAGCGGTCTTGGCGCAATAAAGTCTGGTCGTGTCGTCCTCACACAGCACCACGATCGCAAACGAGCCCTGCAGCCGGGCGATCGCCGCACGGGTGGCGGCCTCCAGGTTCATGCCCTGGTTCAGGTGTTCGTCGATCAGTTGCGAGATGACTTCGGTATCCGTTTCAGAGGAAAAGGTTCGGCCGAGACCCTGAAGCTCGCTGCGGAGCTCGAGATAGTTCTCGATGATCCCGTTGTGGATCACCACGACGCGGCCGGCCCGATGCGGATGCGCATTCTCCTCCGAAGGCTTGCCATGCGTCGCCCAGCGGGTGTGGCCGATGCCGATGCTGCCCGCCAGCGGCTTTTCAAGCAGAAGTTTACTGAGATTGTCGAGCTTGCCTACAGTTCGCCGGATATCGATCTGGCCGTTGACCAGCGTCGCCAGACCGGCCGAATCGTAGCCTCGATACTCGAGGCGGCGCAGGCCACCGACCAGGATGCCGCTGGCCTCCCGATCACCGATATAACCCATGATGCCGCACATGAATTGAGCCTCCGGAACGAGGAAGAATTAGAACAATTGAAAGGAGAAAAAGGAATGAGAACTGTTGTGAGGGTACCCCCGGTGCATCGTCCAGGGCAACGGGTTTCCTTTAGGACGCGGTCGGGTCGTCGGGCTGTTGCCACCGCGGCGCTAGGCCTTGCCACCCCGGCGCCGACGGAAGGCCTCCACCCAGCCTTCGCGCCGCTGGTCGGGCTTGGGGTTGAAGGCGAGCGCGCCGGGCTCGACGTCGTGTCGCACGGTGGTCCCGGTGGCAACGTAGGCGTCGTCGCCAATCGTCACCGGGGCGACCAGTTGGCTATCGCTACCGATCTGCACCCGGTTGCCGATGGTGGTGCGGTGCTTGGCGAAGCCGTCGTAATTGCAGGTGATCGTGCCGGCACCGATGTTCACGCCGCGACCGATGGTGGCGTCGCCGAGGTAGGCCAGGTGGTTGGCCTTGGTGCCTTCGCCAAGCGTTGATTTC